>JAAZCL010000389.1 GCA_012513315.1 Bacteroidales bacterium
AAAATGGAGGTCAGTTCCCAATTCATAATTAGTAGTATTCTGAGGCTTTAAGTTCTTATCATAAAGTCTGGCATATGGAGTGAAAGTTGATATTCCACTAGGCAAAGGATATGAAACTGGTGTATAAGCATAAAATCCTCCACCATATCCAGGAGTAGAATAAAAGTTATCATAAAAATTACCAGCTTGTCCTACTTGCGCAAAAGAAGTACGCAATTTACCATAATTTAAAACAGAATTGTTTTCCAAACCACTAAGTTTAGTAAACTCCCAGCCCAATGATACAGATGGATAAAAGAAACTACGGCTTCCACGAGGCATCGTAGAAACGTAGTCGTTACGACCTGTAACAGTCAAATACAATTGATTTTCCCATGACAGTTCTGCACTACCAAAAAATCCAACGTTTCGTGTCCATCGAGTATATTCACTTGATACTAATGAAGTGGCATTTCCAATAGTTAAGAAGTCAGGGAAATTAAAATTGCTTCCGTAATAATCCCATACACGCATCTTTTCATCATTTATTTCATTACCCAGAATGACGTTTAAGCCCCATTCTTCGTCCGAACCAAATCTTCCGTCAAGATTTGCCGTAAGCAAATTATTAAACACATTGTGTTGCCTTCCATAGTTTTCTATATCGCCACCACTTAATGAAGTTGTTGTACCCATTGCTCTTACATCTGAATAATTGGAAGTCCAGATATCCAAACCAGCCTGTTCACGAAACTTTAATGTAAAGTTATCAGAGTTCAATTTTGGTTGAAACTCTAAATAAGCATTACCAAAAGCACGGTTGGTGTGTTGAGAGTACTCATTATTATCTGCCCACCAATATGGGTTAACAAATGAAGTGGAACGGAATAACACTTGATTAGTGATGTCTCCTGGTACATTATAAGGTATTCCTTTCAAATTATATTCTGAAGGAGCTGAATAAATAACATTCATAACACCATCATTTCCTCCAGGTGTAGAGGTAATTTTATTGGAAGAGTAATTCATTGAAAATCCGGTGTTCCATTGTGAGTCTATTTTCCAATCTACTAAACCACGGGCTCCCCAACGGTTCATACCTGTAGATGGTATAATTCCTTCTTGATATGAGTTGTTTATACCAAACGAGTAATTAACTCCATTGACTCCTTGCGAAATATTTATATTTGTATTCTCTGTGAAACCAGTTCCCAGAAAATCTCCTACGTTATCATAAATTTGCGGTGTCGTCCAGCCATCAAGCCCCGCCTTAGCACGTTGAGTGTTGTAGTATTGACCTTGACGTTTGCCATCTTTTGCAGTATAAGTATTATCTACATTACCTCCAAATTTAGGATCGTTTGGTAGATCACTGATTTTAGGCCCCCATGTCATAGATCCTGACGGATTATAAGCTCCAAGACTATTCCCCTGTGAGTAAACATCTTGCCTTTCAAACTTGCGAGAAACTTTTTGAGCACTTAAGTTTGTAGATACTGTAACTTGAGGCTTATTCATTCCGGTTTGTGAACCTCTTTTGGTTGTGATTACAATAACTCCATTTGAGGCACGGATACCATATAGCGCTGAAGCTGCTTGACCTTTCAAAACGTTTACAGACTCTATATCCTCTGGATTAATGTCAATACTACGGTCTGCATAATTAGCCCCAGTTACAGAGTTCCCTGTATCAAAATCTGCCGCTGTGTTTATGGGCATTCCATCAATCACATATAATGGCTGATTATTACCATCGAACGAACGGGCACCACGAATAACAATCTGTGAAGATGCACCTGGAGCACCAGAAGATTGACGAACATCCACCCCTGAGAGTCTTCCCTGTATAGCACTCGCTAATGAGGTAGTACCACTTTTGTTTAGCTCATCAGCCTTTAAATCTTGCACGGCATATCCTAACGCCTTTCTGTCACGCTTAATACCTAAAGCTGTTACCACTACTTCTTCTAGTAACTCTGCATCCGATTTCATAACAATTCTCATGTTAGAACCTGCTGCAACCTCTTGTGTGTTCATACCTACATATGAA
>JAAZCL010000390.1 GCA_012513315.1 Bacteroidales bacterium
AGGTAAAAACTGTTTGCTTATCTCTTCTTTTTTCTATCTCAGGCTAAATCCTTTTCATTTATGACATTTATTTTCTGTTTTACCCCGAAAATGATCCATTAATGCGTCCCGAAACATTTTCACCTCGGGGTTTACAATTTCCAACTCTTGTTCTTTCTAAACCCCGAGGTAGACAAGATTTCCAACTCTTTTTCGCCATATTTACTTATGGGTTTGTAAAAATAGGGACCTTTTACTTACAAACTCGCACTTATACACGAATAAAATAATGTGAGTATTGGATAAAGTGCCTCGTAAATGAAGAAAATAGAACTTTTAAATAGGGTTTTAGGATGAGTTTTAATTTCAAGACACTAATAATAGAGTTTTATTTGAAGTATGCACACAGCTGATCTATTGACAACTATTAACACAACCACTCCGGTTTTTACCTCTACACTCTCATTAAATTTGAATCTGGCCAAAAGAAAGTAGTATCTGTCAAAGACAGACACAAGTCAAAAACATGCACAAACAAGACAGTTAAATAGAAACACATAATTTTGCTGTCGAACCACTTTACCCTCTGAAAAGAAACCCACTATACAATTACATTAAGTATATAGCCAAAAAAAACCCGCTTTATAAAAAGCAGGTTCTTTTATTTCTTTAGAGTTAATAGAAATAAATTATCTATTACTCGTGTGTAAGCATTGTTTATGCTTCAGCTTCTTCAGCTATAGGCATTACAGATACAAACGATCTATTGTTGCGTCTTTTGCGGAAAACTACTTCTCCATCAATTAACGCAAATAAAGTATGATCTTTTCCCATTCCTACGTTTTCACCTGGATGATGAGCAGTACCGCGCTGACGAACAAGAATGTTGCCTGCTTTTGCTACTTGACCACCGTATATTTTTACGCCTAATCGTTTACTTTCCGATTCGCGTCCGTTCCTTGAACTTCCGACTCCTTTTTTATGTGCCATTTTCTTCTGATTTTACTGATTAAGAAATAATATCTTTCACTATTACTTGTGAAAACTGCTGACGATGACCGTTCAACTTGCTATAGCCTTTTCTTCTTTTCTTTTTGAAAACAAGAACCTTATCACCTTTCACATGAGAAAGTACTTCTACTACTACTTTTGCTCCTTCTACAGTAGGAGAACCGATAGTAATATCGTCATCGTTCCCTATTAGCAAAACATTTGTAAATTCCACGCTGTCACCTTCATTGGCGTTTATTCTGTGGACGAATAATTTTTGGTCTTTTTGTACTTTAAACTGTTGACCTTGAATATCTACTATTACGTACATACTATAAATAACTTTACGTTATAAGCCTTAGGCGAGCCACATCTTGTGTCTTCTTTGATAGCCAATTAGCTAATTGAGGTGCAAAATTACAATAAATATTTAGTTTTACAAAACTAAATCATCTGTATTCTTCACAATATTCATACTATCATACACTTTACCTATATTATCTATAATATCGGTAGCTATAAAAGAGCGAGGATTAATTTCTTGAGCTGTAATATTTGCAGTCATCCCATGAATATAAACACCAAGTTTTGTTGCTATTAAGGGGTTGTAACCTTGTGCTACCAGACCCGCTATAATTCCCGACAATACATCGCCACTACCTGCGGTTGCCAATGCTGGTGTGCCACTACTATTAACATACAAATAATCTGAATCGATAATTAAACTATGTGCACCTTTTATCACAACTATTAAATTGTATTTGCGGGCAAAATGTTTAGTTCTTTCAATTTTATCAAAGTCATCCTCCCATTCTCCTATCAAACGCGATAGCTCACCCGGATGTGGAGTAAGTATTGTATTGGGTTGCAAATACTGTAACCAATCGGGGTTTGCAAACATTATATTCAAAGCATCGGCATCTACAACAAGTGGTGTTGATGATTTCTTTAAAAATTTATGAAGTGCTTCCTTTGTATCTTTATGCTGCCCCATCCCCATGCCTATAGCAATGGCAGATGGATTGATGTCATAAGAGATAGATGAAATATGGGTATCCTTTTCATCTTGAACCACCATAGCTTCAGGAAATGCACTCTGAATAACATTTACTCCGCATTGAGGAACAAATGCTGTAACCAATCCACAACCACTTCTTAGAGCTGCCTTGGATGCCAGAGTAACAGCTCCTATCTTACCCAAACTACCACCAACAATTAAAGCATGTCCCTGAATGCCTTTGTGCGTATACTTGTCAAGAGGTTTCAAAAAACCCGCCATTGTGTAATCTGTAAGATAATACATATCTGTTGCTGCTTCAGCAATTGCTTTCTCATCAAGTCCTATATCTACAATAGAAAGATGTCCAACAAACTGACTGTTAAGTGGAAGAAAAAGCGCTAACTTTGGAATCTGAAAAGTAACTGTTTCTGTAGCATTAATTGCAACTGTGGTAGATTTATCCATAAACAGGCCACTTGGTATATCTATGCTTACAACTTTTTTATTTAAGGTGTTAATTGTTTCAATCACTTCTTTAGCCAATCCGATTAATGAACGCGACAGTCCTGTACCAAATATTGCATCAATTATTACATTTATATTATCAAGAGATGGAATCTGATCTACGGATGTAATTTTCATAATTTCTAATCCTGCCTTTTCAGCCCTATCTATATTCAGCAAACA
>JAAZCL010000042.1 GCA_012513315.1 Bacteroidales bacterium
AGCCTAAACCTTATGAAAGGAGGATAACATTAAACAAACCTAAAGCTTTACGAAGAACAACGGCTTTACTAAAGGGTTTTAAACCAGAGGGCTTCGCCACCAAGGCGACAGCCTAATTTTTATGAAAAAGGAGTAAGAATGGCATCAAGGAAAACAACAGCAACTATGGAACTACAGGAGCTTAAGGAACACAAGGGACAGTCTCAAACAAACGGCACATTCACCATAACGGCCGAGGCAAAGCGCTGTGAAAAATTGAGAATGTTCCAATAAAACAAAAAAAAACGAAAGAGTAGAGGGGAAAAACATGCAGGAAAAGAAATTGGATCTAACAACTGAAAGTTTATTTGATACTAAGGAATTGAGCAAGAAAATACACGGCCGGATAGAACTACTTGCTAAAGTGAAGAGCATTTTCTTACTTTCAGGACTAGAGTTGATGACCGTCCAGCAAGTTGCAGAGCACTATAATGTCAAAGCTGTTACTATTAAAAAAGTATTTGCTAAAAATAAGGAAGAAATTTTACAAGATGGTGTGAGGAACATGACAGCCTCACAAATCTATCAAAACCTTCCAAACGCCATTGATTACAAAAAGGTGAATGACAACATAATTCTTACATTAAAAAGCGGCCAGGAGATTCTACTAGAAGAAGCAGAGAATATTCTTTTCTCCAACCGAGCGGTTATCCGCATTGGTATGCTGATGGATGACGGTTCAGTTGTACGAGAAGTACGAACTCAGTTGCTGAATGTATCCGGAAACGCTACATGTGAGCGAAAAGTAGAAGATCTCTCAAATGAGCTGGAAATCATAAAAGGGGCAATCAATGGATATGGAACTCATAGTATGACTGAGGTTTTAGAGTACTTGTTGAGGTTAGCAGAGTACAGGGGTCACTATAAGGAAGAATCAGGTCAAAAATAGATCCTGGAAAGTGTAACAAGAGACTTATGACCGAATATGCCAATTGAAGGTCAAGCATATTCTCGCTGACTAACATAGCCGTAGAAGATTGAATCAGCTTAAAAACATCATAATAATTTAAAATATGAAGGAGAAAAGGAATGAAAGAAAAACGCAGCATAAAGATGCTCAAACAAAAGAATAGAAATAAATTCAAAAAGATAGATACTACCGACAATTATGAAATGATGGTGCTCAGGAATAAATCATTTCAAGATATCAGGGCATTAATCGACGAAAACGGTGACCCGTTGTTCTGCGGTGTGGATGTTGCAAATGATCTTGGATATGCTGACCCAGATGATGCGATTTCAGTTCATTGTCCCTCTGCTAAAAAAATCTGGACTTGGGTTCAAACAGGCATAAATTCCAATAATAATCCTATTATGAAAATGGCTGAAGTATCATTTATTACTGAAAGCGAAGTGTGCATATTAATTGTTTGCAGCAACATGCCTCAAGCAATCATGTTTGAAAATTGGATGATGGAAGAAGTTCTTCCTTCTATTCGTACACAAAATGAAATCATGACACAGCTAACATTTAGACAGACTCTTATGGATCCGAAGGTTCTATCCGCACTTATAGCAGCACTGAGGAACGATGAACTATATGGCTCTGCAACTTTAGAATTACAGTAAAAATAGATAAGGAATAAGCAAGTTGAGCTTATTGAAAACAAAATCGTTCACAATGTGATTTGAATCTGAAGGAAGAAGGTGGAGATTTATATGGGAAAATAGGCGATAGGAAAATTTCAAGAAATTCATATTATTGACAGCATGATGGGAAGTGGTAAAACAACTTCTATATTCAAGAAAATCAATGCTCATCCTGAACAAAGACGGATCTACATTTGCAGATACTTGGATGAGGCTAAAAGAATCCAGGAAGAATGTCCTTCGGCTCACTTTGTTCAGCCTAAAGAAGACAGTCATGGATCAAAACAACAAGATTTCTGCTCTTTAATAAAGCAAGGAGCTAACATTGCCATCACGCATGAGTTGTTTCGACGGATTTGCTTAACGAAAAAATTACTTGAACTTATTGAGCAGTTTGGTTATAAACTCATTTTGGATGAAGTCCCTATGATCATTGACCTTCTGAAGGTATCTTTCCAAGATCGCAAGGAGATACTCGAGCGATATGCGGAGATTGATGATGATGGATTTGTTAAGTGGACGGACAAGGAGTATCGCGGCAATCACGAACATATTATGAAGCAAATACAGTCCAGAGCCATCGTCAACTTCAACAACACTTTCTTATGGCTGTTTCCAATTGAGTTAATTCAAGCATTCAATGAAGTAGATGTATTGACTTTTATGTTTGGCAGCAG
>JAAZCL010000043.1 GCA_012513315.1 Bacteroidales bacterium
AGATACTTCTTTAATTTGGAAGTCTCGGTCATAGCATTGTAATTAAGAGTTTGCACTACAAAATTACAATGCTATTTTTTTGTCTAATCATGTCGATTTAACTTTTCCGATTTTTGTCGATACAAAATTACCGATTACAACTAACCAAACTAACCTCGTTATGATTCTCCATCCATGAGCGAAAGCTGCTTTCTGCTCTATTACCCAATAGATCTATTGGGCGCTTATGGCGTAAATCAATTACGATGGTTCCATACGATAATCCTTTACGCCATGCCCAGTCATCAATGCCTATCTCCTTAACATCTTTATATGCAGAGGGACGCAAACGATGCAGGTCTCTTAAGATTGTTGAACGGCTTAAAACAATGCCACTAAAAGATAAAAGCTTGATAGCCATTCCAGAAGACACTGATAGTCCCTGTCGTATTACGGCTGTTTCGCATCTTCGGGTACGGCGACGATAACGAAATATCTCATTACCAGGTTGCTCGGCAAAGGTCTTTTTAGAGCAATTGGCGTTTTTACAAAAGAACTTTCTTACCTCCAAAGACAACAAGACCTCCCTGCCTATAATAGAAAGATCATTAACAGCTCTTTGATAACGACTATGGACTTGCTTGCTTTTATTACCACAATATGTGCAAACACCCGAAGGAGCTGAGGATCTGCAATAAAAATGGAGTGTGTTGTCAAAATGATCGACATTTTCTACGTATAACCCCGATGTCAAGTATAAATTAGATATATCAAAACTTTCGTGATATTTTATATCAGGTGATAACTCAGATATTGATTTTTTTGTTGTAATTTTATTACCATTAGGATATTCTGACATGATTTTTACTTTACGTTTAGCGATATAAAGTTACTGAAAATCAGTCGAATATCCTATTATTTTGCTCGCTAATTTGCTGATTGCTAGATAAATAAATGACTGTTTGATCTAGTTATTCATAATTAAAATTGTGTAGATATTCCAATTGCTTAACTTCAAAAAGAAAGATGTAGCTCTTCAACTAAATTAAAGAAGAACCACAAAAATCAGGACGATACACCGAGTTTGTTAATGAGTTTATATTAAAAATCTATATTGGAATTAAGAGAAATTTGAATAATTAAAACATCCATTCCAATTCAACATATTCACCAACTAAACAACCAAAATTATGACTTCAAATAATCCCCAAAAATCCCGCTTGCAAGAGTTAGAAGAAACTAACCGCATCTTAAAAGAAGAGCTTAAAAAAGAGGAGCTTAAAATACTTGCATTAACAACAATGATTGAAATTGCAGAACGTGATTTAGGGATTGATTTTTATAAGTACCGTGATAAAGAAAGTAAGATCTGCTCACAGGTCTTTTTTTATACTTCCTGTTCTCAATTTCCGTTATTGCCTCAGTTGCTTAAAAAATAACTGCATCAAATCCCCACAGTCATCTTCCATTACACCCGCCGTAACCTCAGTTTTTGGATGTAGCAGAAATGGTGAGATAGTAGAATATCCTCTTTTGGGATCGGAGGCACCATACACCAATCGCGAGAGTTGTGCCCACCGTAATGCTCCGGCGCACATGGGGCAGGGCTCTACGGTAACATAGAGGGTGCAGTCTGTTAGGTACTTGCCCCCAAGCATATTGGCAGCAGCTGTGATGGCTTGCATCTCGGCATGTGCGGTAACATCATTAAGCACCTCGGTGAGATTATGTGCGCGGGCTATGATGCGCTGATTGGCAACCACCACCACGCCCACCGGAACCTCTCCTCTATTGAAGGCAAGGTGTGCTTCTTGCAGTGCTTGTTTCATATAATAATTGTCGTCCATCATTTCATCTAGTTTTTTATCTGCGCATTTCGTTCTCCTCAAAAAGGGTGGGGTAGTCTTTATCCATATTCTTTAACATATGGTTTATAATTGTTTCGCGATACCAGCGGGAACGATTTGTGATTTTATACTTCTTGAGATAAAATTGAATTAAATTATACTCTTCGTCGCTGAGTGTAAAAACAACTTTCTTGTTGCGATGTTTTGTTCCCATTTAATAGTTATTGTGTAAGCCGAAATGCAATAAGCAATTGAGTTACAAAAAAACAAAATATTTTTGCTAATAGGAAGTATTTAAGAGTAAATTTGTATTTTTACCATGTATATAGATAGAATGCGATGGCTGAACATAATTTATTGGGAGTAAAGGGTGAGGACCTGGCGGTTGACTTTTTAAAAGATAGGGGTCATAAGATTATTGAAAGAAACTGGAGACTTAGTGGTTATGAGATTGATATAATTAGTGAGCACCAAGAGTTTATAGTTTTTGTGGAGGTGAAGACACGCTCTACATCGCACTGGGGAAATCCTGAGGAGGCCATTGGTAGGCAGCGAATGCGAAGGATGATAAATGGGGCTAGCAACTATTTGAAGTTAAATAACATTGACAGGCCCGCCCGATTTGATGTTGTGGCTATTATTGTGAGTGATAAGGAAAAGGAGATTGAGTATTTTGAGGATGCTTTTATGGCTTTTCTTTAATGCAAATTATAAATTGAAATCAATAGTTTTGTTTGTATGAATATTGAGGAGCTTTTTGATTATTGTATGTCGATAAAAGGTGCAGAGGCGTCTACTCCTTTTGATGAATCTACAATAGTTATAAAGGTTATGAATAAGATGTTTGCATTAATACCCACAGAAAACGAGACTCTAAGTATTACACTAAAATGTAATCCCGAAAGTGCAATTGAACTACGTGAAAACTACAATTGTGTTGAACCTGCTTATCATATGAATAAAACATATTGGAACACAATTTGGATAGATGGGTCAATGTCAGACAATGAAATTGTTAATTGGATTAATCATTCAGTTGATGAAGTGATAAAAAAATTACCTAAAGTAAAACAAGCAGAGTATTATGGAGTTGTTAAATAAAAACCGACTTATTGAAAGGGTTGATGTGGTTGATTCTACGAATAGTTATTTGAAGAATATTGTTTATGATAAACGCCCCGAAGAGGGATCGATGGTGATTGCCAAGTTTCAGAATGCTGGACGTGGGCAAATGGGCAATGGGTGGTCATCTGAAGTGGGCAAGAACCTCCTCTTAAGCTTAGTTATATACCCTGATGGTTTGTTGGCTAATGAGCAGTTTATAATTTCACGCATGGCATCTTTGGCGGTAAAAAATTGTTTAGATCATTTTGTAGATGACATTAGAATTAAATGGCCCAATGATATTTTTTGGAAGGACAAAAAGATAGCGGGTATGCTTATTGAAAATGATGTGCAGGGCAAGTATATACAGAACTCTATTATTGGTATTGGTATAAATATTAATCAGCAGGGCTTCTCCGAGGATCTTCCAAATCCGGTATCGCTAAGGCAGATAACTGGTACTGATAACGACATTGATAATATTGCGGATATTTTTGTGAGAGAGTTTTTCTTGCTGTATCGTGAGTTTCAGGACGGGATGTCTACTCAGATTGAAGATGAGTATATGTTGGATCTGTACAGGGTTAACGATTATTACTGGTTTGAGGATAAGGATGGTAGCTTTAAGGCAAAGATAAAGGAGGTTATGCCTTCGGGGCATCTGGTGCTTGAGACGATGGATGAGGGCGATTTGCGACAGTATGCTTTTAAGGAGGTGTCGTTTGTAGATTAAAATATAATAAACATATAGTATAATGCAGTATAACAGAATTTTATTGAAGCTGAGCGGGGAGTCGCTGATGGGTGGCAACGAGTATGGTATTGATGAGAAGCGACTTGCCGAGTATGCCGAGCAGATTAAAGAGGTTTCGGAAATGGGTATTCAAATTGGTATTGTAATTGGTGGTGGTAACATTTTTAGGGGCTTGAGTGGTGCTACAAAGGGGTTCGACCGTGTGAAAGGTGATCAGATGGGGATGCTGGCAACGGTTATTAATAGTTTGGCACTGAGCTCGGCGCTGTCTTCAATTGGTCAGGATAATCGTGTTTATACTGCTATTAGAATGGAGCCTGTGGGTGAGCTTTACTCTAAATGGAAAGCTATTGAGTCTATGGAGAAAGGTGAGATTGCAATACTCTCTGGGGGTACTGGTAATCCGTTTTTTACAACTGATACTGCATCGGCATTAAGGGGTATTGAGATTGGGGCGGATGCTATGTTTAAGGGTACTCGTGTGGATGGTGTTTATACTGCAGACCCAGAGAAAGATAGTACGGCAACAAAGTATAAATCGATAACTTTTGATGAGGTGTATGAGAAGGGACTTAAAGTGATGGATTTAACCGCTTCTACGATGTGTAAGGAGAATAATCTTCCTATTGTTGTTTTTAATATGGACGTTGTAGGGAATTTGAAGAAAGTGATTGAAGGTGAAAACATTGGTACTATAGTGCATGTGTGATAGTTGACAATTAGTTTTTTTTCACTATTTTTGTTTATCTAACTTACGGATTGGAAATTTAATCAATACAAGATAAATATATATATGGATACAACAGTAATTAAGCAGGACGCAGAAGAGAAAATGCAAATGACTATCGAATTCTTACAGGAGACTTTCTCTAGAATTCGTGCAGGTAGGGCAAATACTCATATACTTGATGGTATTAGGGTTGATTACTACGGAAGTACGGTGCCTCTTTCTAACGTGGCTACTGTAACTACGCCTGATGCAAGAACTATATTGGTGCAGCCTTGGGAAAAATCGATGTTAAAAGTGGTGGAGAAGGCTATTATGGATTCGGATGTTGGTATAACACCCGAGAATAATGGTGAGGTTATAAGACTTGGTATTCCACCGCTAACTGAAGAGCGCCGTAAGCAGCTTGTGAAGCAAACTAAGCAGGAAGCAGAGGATGCGAAAATAAGTATTAGAGGTGCACGCAGAGAGGGCATGGATGAGGTGAAAAAGGCTGTAAAGGATGGTTTGCCTGAGGATGCCGGCAAAACTGCTGAGGATGATTTGCAAAAGATTCACGATAAGTATATTAAGCAGGTAGACGATTTGTTTGTAGATAAAGAAAAAGAAATACTTACGGTTTAATGACAAGTGTATCGAAGGGACTGGTTATTAGAAATACAGGTAATACTTACTTGGTAAGGGATGGTGATGGCAATGAGTTTGTTAGTAAGGCTAAGGGTAATCTTCGTTTGAAGGGTATAAGAAGTACGAGCCCGGTTGTTGTTGGTGATATTGTATTTTTGGATGTAAACCCCGATGGAACCGCTTTTATTACGGATATTGAGGATCGTAAAAATTATATTGTACGAAAAGCATCTAATCTCTCGAAACATTCGCATATTCTTGCATCAAATATCGACCTTGCATTATTGTGCATAACTGTGCGCTTTCCGGAAACGACAACCATTTTTATCGATCGGTTTTTGATGACGGCAGAGGCCTATTCTGTGCCGGTTTATCTTATTTTTAATAAAGTAGATCTTTATGATGATGAGGATGATAAGGCTTATCTTGACGCTCTCATAAATTTATATTCTACTATTGGCTTTACTTGCCTTAAAACATCTATGACAACTGGTGAAGGGGTTGAGGAGCTTATTGAGGCTACGACCAAAAAGGTTGTATTGCTTGCTGGTCACTCGGGTGTGGGCAAGTCTACTATTATAAACACTCTTAGAGGAAAGCAGGTGCAGAAGGTGGGCGATATTTCTACTTATCACTTTAAGGGAACGCATACTACCACTTACTCGGAGATGATTGATCTGCAAAATGGGGGTATGGTTATTGACACTCCTGGTATTAAGGGTTTTGGTACTATAGATATGGAGGTTGAGGAGGTATCGCATTATTTTCCAGAGATATTTAAGTTTTCTAAAAAATGTAGATATAATAACTGCTTGCATCTAACTGAGCCTGAGTGCGCTGTGGTGAAGGCTGTGGAAGATCATTATATAAGTGAGAGTAGGTACCATTCGTATCTAAATATTATGGAAGATATTGGTGGTAGTAAATACCGTGTTTGATTATGCAAATAAATGCTGCACTGCTTCTGATAATTGAGATATTTTATCTGCTAACGGTTGCAAGTATTGTAATAGTGGTTATTTCTGAAAACAGGAATCCTATAAAGACCGTTTCATGGATTCTGGCAGTTGTTTTTCTGCCTTTTATAGGTATTTTATGGTATGCTATTTTTGGGCAGGAGGCCACTAAAAAGTACCTTATTTCTAAGAGGATGTATAGTAAGCTTAAAAGGCGACCGCTTGATGAGATGGGTACGCCGGTGGAGTTTAATGTTCCCGATGAACACGATAATTTAGTTGCCTTGCTAAAAAACCTAGATTACAATCCTCTACTGGGAGGGAATGATGTTAAATTGTTATCTACAGGTACTGAGAAATTTAATTATCTGTTTTATGATATTGAGAGAGCTAAGGAGCATATTCATATTGAGTATTATGTGCTTATGGATGATGAGCTGGGGCTAAAGCTTCAGGATGCTCTTATCAAAAAGGCTAGGGAGGGTGTAGAAGTACGCATTATTTATGATGGTTTTGGCTCGAGGAAAGCTAAAAAGGAGTATTTTGAGAATTATAGGATGGCAGGTATTGAGGTTGAGCCATTTTTAAAGCTTACCTGGAATGCTGTAACATCGCGTATTAATTATAGGAATCATCGTAAAATAATTGTTATTGATGGTACCATTGGTTACGTGGGTGGTATGAATATTGCTGATAGGTATATTGATGGGTTTAGTTGGGGAGTGTGGCGCGATACGCATGCTAGAATAGTGGGTAAAGGGGTGCAGGGGTTGCAGTCGGTTTTTTTGATAGACTGGTATTTTGTTTCTCAAACACTTATCACTTCTCGTAAGTACTTTCCGTCTTTACAAAATTATGGTACTACCCCAATGCAGATTGTTGATAGTGGTCCGCTTAGCGAAGCAAATGAATTGTCGCATGGCATTACTCAGGCTATTTATGATGCTAAAAAATCGATCTATATTCAAACACCCTATTTTCTTCCTCCCGAGGGTATGCTTGATGCTCTTGAAGCCGCAGCGATAAGAGGTGTTGATGTGCGTGTTATGGTGTCTGAGAGATCGGATGTGCCTTTGGTTCAGCTTGCATCACGCTCTTTTATAAAAAGTATGCTGAGATCGAATGTGAGGGTTTATTTTTATAAAGAAGGATTTCTGCATTCGAAGTTGATGATCTTTGATGATTCGCTAACGTTAATTGGCTCGGCAAATTTTGATAGTCGCAGCTTTGAGCAAAATTTTGAGGTGGAGGCATTTATTTATGATACTGATATTACTAATAAAGCAATTGATATTTTCTTAGAGGATCAGAGAAATGCAGAACAACAGCATCTGAAGGATTGGATTAAGCGACCACTGAGCATACGCTTTATTGAGTCGCTTATGCGGCTTTTTGCACCTCTTCTTTAGTGTTATATGAATGAATTAGTGCAACATGGGTGTTTTAATGCTAAAAGGGTGACCTCGTGGGTGATTGTAAATTAATGGAACAAATGAAAAGAGTTTTTCTAATAGGGTATATGGGATCGGGCAAAACAACGGTTGGCAAGAAGTTGGCAAAGTCTCTCTCGCTATCGTTTATCGATTTAGATGATTTTATACAGAATAAATATAGAAAATCTATTGCAGAGATTTTTGCAGAGCTGGGGGAGGAGGAATTTAGAAAGATTGAGGGTAGAGCTCTTAGGGAGGTGTCGGAAATTGAAGATGTGGTAATTTCAACCGGTGGTGGGGCTCCCTGCTTTTTTGATAATATGAAGATAATGAATAATGCAGGTGTAACGTTATATATTGAGGTGGAACCGCCTGAACTGGCATCTAGGTTGATGGCTTCTAAATCTGTGCGACCGCTTATTGCTGGTAAGTCTAAAGATGAGTTGATTCCTTTTATAACTAAACATTTATCTCAAAGAGAGCGTTATTACAGGAGTGCGCAAATTATATACCACTCTGAGAAAATGACTACTAAAGAGGATATTTATTTAACTGTACTGGAAATTGAAGATCGGTTGAAAAACAAATTACAATAATGATTTATAAGTCAGAGAGAAGTGTCTCATTCTTGGTAAAGGAGCTAATGCTTAAGACTGATAATCAGAAAGTATCGGCTGTTATTGGAGTGCCTAAAGAAAATAAGGAGGTTGATAAACGTATACCTTTAACTCCC
Organism: Bacteroidales bacterium; assembly: GCA_012513315.1. Classification (GTDB taxonomy): domain Bacteria; phylum Bacteroidota; class Bacteroidia; order Bacteroidales; family Dysgonomonadaceae; genus Proteiniphilum. The sequence continues at coordinate 8,161 of JAAZCL010000043.1, forward strand.
GAAAGTGTAGCTTTGTTGGTAGCGTCGGGCTACAGGGTATTGCTTGAAGCGGGTGCAGGACTTTCAATCAATTATTCTGATAGATATTATGCCGAATCGGGCGCAGAGATTGTAGCGACAACTAAAGAGGTGTTGCAGGCAGATATTGTGTTAAAGATATTGCCACCAACGTTAGATGAGGTGGAGGTGATGAAGAGGGGAGCGGTTGTTTTTTCTTTTCTTTATTTGCACCTACTGAATAAGCCTTTGATTGAGCTAATGCTGAAAAAGAGGATTAATGCGGCTGCATATGAGTTAATGTACGACGATACTGGGACATCGCCATTTGTTACAACTATTTCTGAGATTGAGGGGTCGTCTTCCATTAATCTTGCTGCTGAGTTGTTGAGTAATACTCATGGGGGAAAAGGAATACTTTTGGGAGGGATTCCAGGTATTTCTCCAACTGAGGTGGTAATAATTGGTGCAGGTGTAGCGGGAACAATGGCTGCCCGCTCGGCAATGGCAATGGGAGCTTCTGTAAAGGTGTTTGATAATGATATAAATAAGTTGCGTAATATTCGTCACGAATTGGGCGATCCGCTTTTTACTTCCACGCTTCAACCAAATGTGCTTAGAAACGTATTTCGCTCGGCCGATGTGGTTATAGGTGCGATGCAGTATATCAACAAGATTCATTTTTATCGTATCTCTTCAGACCTGATACGCGAAATGAAGAAGGGTGCTATTATTATAGATTTGCGAATGGCGCAGGGGGGATGTTTTGAAACTACAATGGAGGCTTGTTTGCCCAACCATCCTTCGCAATTTGAAAAGCATGGGGTACTTCATTTTTGTGAAATGAGTTTGAGCTCACGTGTTGCTCGTACAGCTTCTATTGCTTTAAGTAACATATTCTTTGCGTTGTTTACAACTATGGCAGATTCAGGAGGGATAGAACATTTTGCAATGTTTGATAGAGGTTTTGCAGCGGGTTATTATACCTATTCGGGGAAGATAGTTAATGTTTATGTTGCAAATAGTTTTAATATGCCTGTTTCTGATATCGGACTTTATCTAAGGGCTTACTAAAGCTACTTTGATAGTCTTCTTTTTAATATTTGATACCATATAAAAAGTATTATACCCTTAAAAATAGAGGTGATGGTAATTGCCCACCAGACACCTGTTACTCCTATTTTTGAGCCAAGAAATATTGCCAAGGGTATCCTTATTGTATTAAATGTTATGCTTATAATTGCCGGAGGAGAGGTTCTGCCGAATCCATTAAACATACCTTGAGTTGTTATCTCGAGCATCATAAAGAGTTGCGAAACTCCTAGTATGAGGAGGTAGGCACCACCTGCTTGGTAGGCTTCTTTTTCTGAGACAAAGAGTGAAAAGATATTATCTCCAAACATTATAAACATAAAACTTGTAATGCTACCTAATATTCCCATTAGTATAAGCGTAACACGGTATGCACTGAGAGCGCGTTTTATTTTATTTGCAGCAAAGTTTTGTGCAGTGAAGCTGCCTAGTGCAGTAGAAAACCCAGATGAGGAGTTCCATGTGATACCTTCAATTTGCCCGCCTGTGGTTTGACTCATTATACCAAGATGACCGCCGTAAATTGAGGCTATTCGGGCAAGATTCATATTGATGAATGCAAAATATATATTCATGGCTGCTACAGGGAACCCTAGTTTAAGGATATTTGCTGTGTATTGCCATCTGAGTTTAACAAAGAGAGAGAATTTTCCGAGCAAGCCGTTATTCTTCTTCATATGATAAAGAAAAAGCGACATAACTAAACCTTGTGAAATGACGGTGGCTAAGGCGGCTCCTTTAACTCCCATTTCGGGAAATGGTCCTATGCCAAATATCAACAACGGGTCTAGCCCGATATTCATTACCAATCCAACAGCATTAAAATAGAATGGGATATCGCTTCTGCCTGATCCGATATAGATACCCGAGAAATTGAGTACTAAGAATACAAAAGGGATGCCTAATGCAATTGTTCTTAAATAAGACACGGCATCTAAAGCTATATTATTTTCGAGCTGGTAGAAAGAGATATAGGGTTTTGGGAATATGAAGAAAAGAATTCCGAAGAATAATCCTAGTATTATTGCAATGGTTGTTGTATGTGAAGCATAAATTGATGCTTTATCTAATCGGCGAGCACCAATAGATTGACCAATTGTTATTTCAGCACTTACCTTGGATATAATAGCCACTGAATTCATCATCCACATGAGCATGCCAACTGAGCCCACCGCGGCTACTGCTTCGCTACCAAGGCGGCCAATCCAAAGGAGGTCCACCAGGTTGTATGCCATCTGAATAAAGCTAATGGCAAGAAGTGGCAACGCTAGCGAGAAAAGCTGACGGAATATTCCTCCTTGTGTAAGATCGCGTATTGTGGTTACGTTTTTATATTGCTCTTCCAATCTGTATAATGTGATTTATTGGTGTTAGTTATTAAAAAAGGAGTAACCTGTGAAGTTACCCCTTTTGAATTATTTTCAACGAACCGGATAGATATATTAATTATATCTATCTTTAAGTTCTATCATCTTAAGTGCTGTTATTGCAGCCTCGTCTCCTTTGTTTCCGTGTCTGCCACCCGATCTGGCAATTGCCTGTTCTTGTGTATTGGTGGTAAGTAATCCAAAGATTACAGGGATATCGTAATTAAGATTCAATTGTGTAGTTCCTTCTGTTACGCTATCGCATACAAAAGTGAAATGAGGAGTTTCTCCCTGAATTACACAGCCTAAAACAATTACGCTGTCAACATTAGCTTTCTCTATCATTACTTTTGCTCCAAATGTAAGCTCGTAGCTTCCGGGAACATAGTCTATAATTATATCGTTGATATCAACACCAAACTTAATAAGCGTATTGTATGCTCCTTTAAGTAGATTTCCGGTAATTGAACGGTTCCACTCAGAAACAACTATAGCAACTCTCTTTCCTTTTCCACTAGGAATTGAGTCTGGGTCGTATGAAGAGAGGTTTTTAAATTCAGTTGCCATATTTAATTTGCTCCTTTCAATAGTTCGGCTTGCTTAATGTACTTATCGGCTTCCTGACCTTCAGGCGAGCTTATGTAAGTTTTCTTTATATGGGTAAAGTTCTCAATTGCTTTATCATAATTGCCGATATGCAAATATGCTTCACCTGCCTTTTTATAGTAAATTGGACTAAGCATTGCATCGTCTGCCTGTTTAGCTGCTTTTAAATATTGAGATATAGCGTCGTCTGATTGGCCCATATTCATATAAACATCGCCAATTGCACCTGTTATAGCAGGTGATATAAGGATATCTCCTCCCTTAAACTTTTTAAGATGTTCTAAAGCTTTCTCGTGGTTACCCATACGGTTGTATGAAATACCTGAATAGGCACGTGCCAAGTCGGCAGTTTTAGTACCCCTGTAATTGTTGATAATTTCTTCGAAACCGATGTAATCGTTTCCGTTACCAAAAAGTGCAAGTGAGTCTTGTCCATCTTGGAAATACCTTTCTCCTTTAAATATTGCAGCTTGTGCTTTCTCGTTTTGTGGAACTTTATGCAAATAATGATAAGCAAGAAAGATTCCAACTAGTGCAATAATTGCTAACAATCCAATTAAAATGCTTTTTTGATTTTTCTCCAGAAATTGCTCGGAGGTGGTTAAAGCTTCACCAATGTTTTCAAAGTTCTTCTCGGCCCTTGACTCTTTAGTTCTTTTAGCAGACATATTTATTACTGAAAAAATGTTACGAATGATTTTTGAGTTGCAAAAGTAATCGTTTTTGACAGATAAATAAAATTTAATGAACTGTTTTTGAAAAAAGTAACGACTAATTTTAATCTTTTTCTTATATTTGTAGTCAAATGACTGATTCCGGAGATGTTTTTCCGGAAATAAAAGGTGTAAAATTATGAAAAAACTTATATTGACAATTTCCCTGTTAACAGTCATCTTACTTAGTGTAAAAGGGCAGAGTAACATTGCTTTTAACTCCGTTCCTGTTGTGAATGGAAAGGTTGTTTTTGAATATTTTATTTTAACAGACGATGGCGTTACTCCTGAACAGGGTTATGCAAAACTTCAAAAATGGGTGAGAGATAAATATAGAGGTAACCCAATGGTTTCTGGTATTAGGTTTGATGATAAAGGACATTTAGTTACCATAAGTGCTAAATCGAATTTCGACAATCTTACAACTATGAATTATAGGTTAGATACCTCTGTAACGGGTGCAGGTTACATGATTGTTGTTAGGGATATTACTTATCAGAATAAGAGCAATGTATCATCTTTTTTTCCTAAAGTGGTAACTGCAGAGCAAACTATTACCGATCAGGCCGTAAATAGCGGCGGCGGCGATGATAAAAAATTTAGGGATGATGTAAGAAAAGCCACTCTATCTTTCTTAAATGAAATATACACAGAAATAAATTCTCTTTAGTAGAAATAAATTTGATGTATGTCTTGGTAAATCAAAATTATATACTTAATTTTGCGCCCTGATTTGTCAGGAATAAAATATAATACACTATATAGCAATGTCTAAGATTTGTCAAATAACAGGAAAGAAAGCAATGGTTGGAAACAACGTTTCACATTCAAATACCAAAACGAAACGTAAGTTCAACGTAAATTTGTTTAAGAAAAAGTTTTATTGGGTAGAGGAGGATTGCTGGATCAGCCTGAATGTTTCAGCTGCAGGATTACGTACTATCAATAAAGTGGGATTGGATGCAGCACTCAAAAAAGCTGCTACTAATGGATTTTTAAACGCGTAAAGGTTACGCATAAAGAATAGGAGAAAGCAGAGATGAGTAAAAAGGCTAAAGGAAACAGAGTACAAGTGATTCTGGAGTGTACAGAGCACAAGGAGAGTGGTATGCCCGGCACATCAAGATATATTACTACTAAGAACAGAAAAAATACAACCGGACGTTTAGAACTGAAAAAGTATAATTCAGTTCTTAATAAGATGACCATACATAAAGAAATTAAGTAAATAGCATAAATTATGGCAAAGAAGTCAGTTGCGGGATTCCGCGATAAAACAACCACTACAGGGCGTAGTCACACTAAAGTGATTAAAATGATTAAGTCGCCAGAAACAGGAGCATACAGTTTCAAAGAAGAGATGATTCTGAATGATCTCGTTAAGGATTATTTTAAGTAATAAGTGCTTATCTGTAGAATTTATCGACGATTACATCGTTAAGAATATTTAAAAGCTTCCCTGTGCATCGTCGCAGGGATTTTTTTTGCTTTCATTTTTGTAGATTTGTAGTATAATTCAAGTCTGGTTATTATTTAATATTTAGTGTGATATGGGCTTTTTCAATAGATCCTCCAAAGAAAAAAATGAGACACTTGACAAAGGTCTTGAGAAAACAAAAGTAAGTTTCTTCTCAAAAATAACTCGTGCAGTAGCAGGAAAATCGAAGGTAGACGACGATATTCTTGATGATCTGGAAGAGATATTAGTAACATCGGATGTAGGGGTTGATACTACACTAAAAATAATTGACCGTATTGAAGCTCGTGTTGAAAAAGATAAATATTTAAACACCAATGAGCTAAACAGTATTTTACGTGAAGAGATTACCCTTCTGCTAACGGAAAGTCGCTCTAATGATGTTTCTGAGTTTTCTGTTCCCTCTGAAAATAAACCACATGTTATAATGGTGGTTGGTGTAAATGGGGTAGGCAAGACTACTACAATTGGCAAGCTAGCTCATCAATTTAAACAGAGTGGACTATCTGTGTATTTAGGAGCAGCTGATACTTTTAGAGCTGCGGCTGTAGAGCAGCTGGATATTTGGGGCAAGAGAGTGGGTGTGCCGGTTATTAAACAGAAAATGGGGTCAGACCCTGCTTCTGTAGCCTTTGATGCAGTTAACTCGGCTAAAGCTCATAACGCTGATGTGGTAATTATTGATACTGCAGGACGCCTTCATAATAAGGTTAACTTGATGAATGAGTTAACTAAGATAAAGAATGTAATGGGCAGAATTGTGCCAGATTCTCCTCACGAAGTGTTATTAATTTTAGATGGGTCTACAGGGCAGAATGCTTTTGAACAAGCTAAACAATTTACTGCTGCCACGGAAGTGACGGGGTTGGTTATTACTAAACTAGATGGCACTGCAAAGGGTGGAGTGGTGATTGGAATTTCGGATCAGTTTAAAATTCCGGTTAAATATATAGGCCTAGGAGAAGGTATTGATGATTTACAGGTGTTTCGCAGAAAAGAATTTGTTGATTCACTATTTGGAGAATGAAACAACCATCAATAAAAAATAGAGTTGATGTGGTTACTTTGGGCTGTTCAAAGAATCTGGTAGATTCTGAGCTGCTCATGCGACAGCTTGTATCTAATGGATATACTCTTGAACATGACTCGGATAACCCCCGAGGTGAGATAGCGATTATAAACACTTGTGGTTTTATAGGCGATGCAAAAGAAGAGTCGATAAATACCATCTTGTCATTTGCAGAAGCTAAAAATGAAAACCGACTTAAAAAGCTTTACGTGATGGGTTGTCTCTCTGAAAGATACAGAGAGGAGTTGCAG
>JAAZCL010000391.1 GCA_012513315.1 Bacteroidales bacterium
GTAATTACTAGTGTGGTGGAAATGAGTGGTGGCAAGGGTAGCAAGATCACTTTTAACGATGGAACGTCTATTGAGATTGTAAATGGCAAGGACGCTCCTATGATAGGAGTTGAAGAGTTTGAAGATGTTTACTACTGGACTTTAACAACAAATGGAAGTACATCTTTCTTGGTAGACAGTAATAATCAAAAACTACCAGTTTCGGGCAAGCCTGGAAAGGAAGGTATAACTCCTCAACTAGAGATTGATGCGGAGTGATATTGGACTTTAAACGGTATTCGCGTAGAAGATAGCAACGGCAATGTAATAAAAGCACAAGGAGATTCATTTTTTAAAGGAATTGAGGAGAATGAGGAGTCGGTTACTTTTATTCTTGCAGATGACTCCACCATAGTAATTGCTAAATCGGTTGGTGCATTTTTAAGATTTGTAGATGATGCTTCGGTATTTAATCCAAATCAAACTAAAAGAATTACTTTTCAGTATGCAAATCTTAACTCGCTAGAGATAGTTTCTCAGCCTGAAGGATGGGTAATTAATATTCACGCACCTCAGAAGTATATTAATGTTACAGCCTCTAGAGAGGGATATGGAGCAAAGGATATTAAGTTGCAAGGTTTAGATCAAAACGGTTTGACATACCAAGCAACGATAAAAGTTAGTATTATTGGAAGTGGATACACAGCAGCTGGAGGAGTTTTTGTTTTAAACGAAGGGAATATGACCACCGAAAACGGTTCGCTTATATATATCGACCCAGATGGGCATATTTACAACAATGTATATAATAATGCCAACGGAGCCTCTTTAGGAAATACTGCTCAAGATCTCTTTATTGATGGTGATAAAATGTATATTATTTCACAGAATGGAAAAACTAACCCAATGGGGTTGGGATTTTTAAATGATGGATTATTGATTGTGGCTAACAGCGAAACATTACAAAAGGTTGCTTCCTATACAGATGAATTATCTAATTTGTCGTGGCCATCGCATGTGGCTGTATTAGATGAAGACCATATTTTTATTCGTGATAATAATGGTGTGAACCGTTTTAGCAGTACAACCGAAGAACTGAAGCTTATATCTAATACCAGAGGTGCTGCAAAAAATAGGATGGTGGTTGCTAACGACAAGGTGTTTTTCTATGCAGGTAAAAACCTAAGAGTAATTGAAAGAAACAGCGACGATGTAAGTATTACAATAGATATGGGAGCCACTATAAGTGGTATAGAAAAATCGAAAGATGGTAATGTTTGGGTAGCCACAACAGGTTCACCAGGCAAAATATCGAAGGTAAACAGCTCTGATTATACTATCATTAGATCAAATGAAATCTCTATAGGCACTGTAGCTGGCGGCATGTTTGCTACACCTTCTATTACTACCAAGGGCGATACTATTTATTATGGAGGTAGCAGTTTAAATATATATCGACATATTTTTAGTACAGGAGAAAGCAAGGAGATGATTAATAAAGCAGAGCTTCAAAATCTTGTGGCCGATGCTAAAATGGTTTATAACTCTATGGCAGTACACCCGGTTACCGGAAAGGTATATTTGAATACTATTAAAGGGTATGGATGGGATTTTATGGTAAACAATATTAGTGTATTCGACTTTGATAATGCTGAGGCTTCATCGGTATTGGATACAAACTATACCAACTATACAAGCTTCCCAGCAGGAATATTTTTCCCTTATAATTTTAGAAAATAATTTTTTTATTTAAACAATCGAGTAAGAAGAAAAGTAAAATGGTGCAGCTTGTTGAGCTACACCATTTTTTTTGAACTAAGAAACAACTCCCCTAGCCACTTCAATCTTATACTTCTTACCCTTCATCTTTTGGCCTCTGATATTATTCAATAGTGGTTTTATCATTGGAGTTTTAACGGCGGCAAACGAAATGAAGTCTTTTACCTCAATTAGTCCTAAGTCTGATTTATCAAGTTTTCCTATTTGCAGAAAGAATCCTACTATATCGCCTTTGTTAAGTTTATTTTTCTTACCTCCGCTAATGTATATTGTCTGATATTCGGGGCGTTTTGGTAGGGGCTTGCCCTCTTTAATTTTAAGGATGTCTAAGCCTTCGGGAATATAGTCGGGCAGGTTATCTTCTTTATATGTAATAATATATGCTGTACCCTTAGCTTTCATACGGGCGGTGCGACCGTTTCGGTGGGTGAAATCAACCTCTTTTGCGGGCAGATGATAATGAATTACATGCTTCATCTCGGGGATGTCAAGTCCTCTTGCCCCTAGATCTGTTGTAATGAGATAGTTTAGGCTACCATTTCTGAATTGTATCAAAATTCTCTCCCTGTCATCCTGATCCATACCTCCATGATAATAGCCCGAATATATTCCTTTAGAATCTAGTAGATCACTAATTCGCTCTGCTACCTCCCTATGATTACAAAAGATAAGTGCGGCTTCAGATTTTAATGAGCAAAGAAGTTTAAAGAGCGTATCAATTTTATCCTTTTCGGGCGATACAACAAGTTTCACAGAAAGGCTGTCGTTTTGTTCTTCCTGTGTAAAGTCGAGAGTTACAGAAGATTTCATACCAACAAAATCAGGTATCTCCACCTCAGAAGTGGCAGAGAGTAATACTCTTTTCTCGAGATTAGGCAACTCACTAATAATGGCATTCATCTCTTCCAAAAAGCCAAGCTGCAATGATTTATCGAACTCATCAAGCACCAATATTTTGATATCATCGGTCTTGAACGACTCTCTTTCTAAATGGTCTGTTAATCGTCCCGGAGTACCAATTAGCAGTGCAGGTGGATTACTCAAATTGTTTAGTTCCGTTTCTATAGAGTGCCCACCATAGCACACATTTACTTTGAAGTTGGTACTCATTTTTTTCCATACCTGTTCAATTTGCAGAGCTAGCTCGCGCGATGGCACAATAACCAAGCACTGCACAGTTTTAACATCCTCGCTAAGCATTTGTAGTATGGGCAGCAAAAAGGCCAGCGTTTTTCCCGAACCGGTGGGAGAAAGTATTATTGTATTTTTCTTACTTAAAATCGTTCTCTGTGCCTCAAACTGCATCTTATTTAATGCATCTATACCTAGGTTTGATAATATTGTTGATTGTTGATTTTCTGTTTTCATGCGTCAAAGATAAGATTTAAATTTTTATCTTTGAAAATACATTTTGCATTTGAATTTACTAAAAAGATAATGATAGATACTACTTATATTAATTCGCTGGAGATAGAGAACTTTATATGGGATTGGAACGGTACACTTTTAGATGATGTGGAAGTTAATATTAGAACAGTAAACGATATGCTCTTAAAAAGAGGGTTATCACAACTGGATATGGCTACTTATAAAGAGCAGTTTTGTTTTCCTGTAAAGACATTTCAAAGTTTGGTTGGGTTTGATTTCGAGAAAGAACCTTTTGAGGAGGTTGCCATTGAATATCACTCTACATATAAACAATATGAAAATGAAATCAAATTAAATGAGGATGCGCTATTTGTAATTGACATGTTATATGTGCAAGGGGCAAACCAGTATATCCTCTCTGCAGCTATGCAAGAGGTTTTGATTACGATGCTTGAAGACTTTAATATTGCCGATAAATTTAATGGTATATATGGGGTTAGTGATATTCATGCAGCTGGAAAAATAGAAAGAGGAAATCAGCTAATGAAGGAGAACGCGCTAGACCCAAAGAAAACACTTATTATTGGAGACACACTGCATGATGCCGAAGTGGCAGAGGCTCTGGGTATAAATTATTTATTATATAGTGGTGGACATAATAGTTATGAGCTTTTGAGTAAGAATGCAAAGGTAATTGGGAGTTTAAGAGAGTTGGTGTCGTTCGGCTAGAGCAAAAGATATTTACACTGTTTTATTTAATCTTGTTCATATTTGTTTGTAGACTCTGGATTGATTGAAACTTTCACAACCATTTATTACAACAATATTAGGTCATAAATTATTTGTTAATTACCTTTGCCTGATGATAATATATTACACAATATTATTATGATAAGAACACACAATCTATTCTTCTTAATCACTTTAATATCTTTTACTGGATGTAATGGAGACGTTTTTGTTGATGACTTTCTTCCCGGAGGACACGAAGAAATTACCATCTCAGAAAATGATAATATTAAAGAAATTAACTTCAAATCAGATAACTGGAATTTATATAATGTTGTTTGTGAGA
>JAAZCL010000392.1 GCA_012513315.1 Bacteroidales bacterium
ATCGCGACTAGATTTGCAGCAGGCACGCGTAGACTTTAATGCCGACAGCTCGATGCTCATTCAGCAGTATGAGATTGTAAACCGTTCACGAATCAAGCTAAACGAGCTTATGGGTGTTGATATTGATAAACAGTTTATGGCTGCCGATACCACTATTTTATTTAACACCTCGTTGCTCAAAGATGACTTGTTTAATAGAACAATGCAACAAAATACTTTTCTGCAGCTTAGCGAGAGCAACCTCACGTTGAGCGAACTAGAACTCAGCAGTTTAAGAAGCAGGAATTATCCTTACCTCAGACTAAACACGGGTTACGGCTTCACTCATTTCGATTACAACCAGGGCAACTTCGACAGACAACGCACCTGGGGCCCTAATGTTGGCGTAACCATTGGCTACACCCTGTTCGACGGATTTAATCGTAGTCGCGAACAGAAAAACCAACATATAAGAATTAGAAACAGAGAGCTTGAGGTACAAAGAGATAAACTCGCAATTGAAAGCGACTTCGCCAATATGTGGATGGCTTACCAAAACAACATAGAGCTAACCACGCTAGAGGTTGAAAGCTTAGAGAATGCCGAAATCAATTATGAGATTGCCATGGAAAGATATAGAATTGGCGATCTCTCGGGTCTTGAACTGCGTGAAGCTCAAAACAGTTTACTTGAAGCCGAACAGAGGTTATTAACTGCGCAATATAACACTAAATTATATGAGATTTCACTGATGCAAATTAGTGGTAAAATAATAGAGTTTGTGCAATAGGTTAGACAGAAATATGTTAAAGAGTTTTTGGGTGCGTTTAATAATCCTTAGATGCAATCTAATAGGTTTTTAATGTGGATTTAATAGTTCTTACTGAATAAATTTAAGTGTAAACTGTGTATTGCCTGAGGAGGAGACTACCTCTATACTTCCGCCATGATTTCTCATGATTTGTCGAGAAAGACTTAAGCCTATGCCTGAACCATTATCCTTAGTTGTGAAAAAAGGTATAAAAATATGATCCATTATTTCGAGTGGAATGCCTGGCCCATTATCTACAACGCTCACTTCAAGGTAGCCTGTATCAGTGTGCTTGGCCGTTATATCAATCTTTGGGGAAGATGTGTGCTCAACAGCCTGCATTGCGTTTTTAATTAGGTTAATAAAGACTTGAGAGAGTTGAGCCTCATCAACTTCAATACAAATATTTACAGGATTTACCTCAACACTAAAAGAGATACGGTGAAAATATGGCTCATACTCCATCAACACCAACAAATGTTCTATCATATCTTTTAATACAACGGATTTAAATATTGGTTTCGACAAACGAGTAAGCTTTCGGTATGACTCTATGAAATGTATCAATCCAGTACCACGTTCGTAAATAACTTTGAGCCCTTTGATAGTGTTTGCAATTGTTTTTTCGTCTACAGTATTCAGTTTAAATGATTCTGCACTATCCATTTCTACACCATTAAAAATTTTATCTTCTTCCTTATTTGAATTGATGCCTAAAGTTGTTTTATCAGGTTTATGGCTAGTAACATAGTACTTCAAAATTGTCTCACTAAGTGAAGTAATTGGAGTTATTGAATTCATAATCTCATGTGTGAGCACTCTAATTAACTTCTGCCACGACTCTACTTCTTTTGCATCCAACTCATTGCTAATATCTTGAATAGAGTATACCCGAAGCGTGTTAGCAAGGTTTACAAACTTAGTAGAATGTATCGACAGTTGAGTTGAACCACTGCTATGAGCAATCTTTACGAACTCGCGCCTTCCCTCTTCCTGCAAGCGATTAAATGCTTGGTAAAGATTTGCATCAACCCGTCTCAGTTGTTCTATGTGCGACAGATATGGATACTTAAGCAATTCTTTTGCTGCACGGTTTACTAGAAGGATACTACCTCTGTTATTCACCACCAGTATACCTGTAGACACCTGCTCTAATAACAAACTATAATACTGTTCTTGCTCTCTATTTCTAAGCTTCACCTCCTGTATTAAACGGTTCACTCTATTAAGGCTTTTGTTCATCTCTTTAGTAGGCTTATGTCTAATATTCTCAGGAAAGAAAAGTGTAGAGTCCTGGTTTTCCACTGCATTTAAAAAGAAGGAAAACTTTCTTGGTATACGATTAAAAAGATTGATTATAAAATAAGCTACAAAAAAAACTCCTAATGCGGCTATTATTGCATACCACGACGATGCATATATAAGTAAGAATAACGTTCCTGAAAACAATACAAGAAGTAAGATATATAATGCTAATTTAAAATAAGAGTTTAAACGGAACATAATTATTGATTTTACAATTGGTATTTTTTTATTTTATTATAAAGTGTCTGCCTGGAGATGCCAAGCTGTATAGCTACACTACTTAAATTCCCTTCGTGATTACGTATACTTTCCTCTATCATGATACGCTCCATCTCTTCAAGAGTTTTCACAGGAGCCTCTTCTCGCGTACTCTTTGGGAAAATAAAGTTGTGCTGTGTAAGTGTATTCCCATCGCTAAGGATAACCGCCTTTTCCACAGCATGCTGCAACTCACGAACGTTGCCTGGCCAAGCATATTGCTTCAACTGCTCCATAACTTCATTGTCGAACTTAAGTTCCGACTTTTTGTATTTAGAACTATACATAGACAGGAAGAAGTTGGCCAGCAACGGAATATCGGTCACTCGCTCTCGCAATGGAGGAATCTCAATTTGTATTGTGTTGATTCTATATAGTAAATCTTCCCTGAACTCACCTTTACTCACAAGCAAGTTTAGATTGCTATTTGTAGCGCACACTAAACGTATATCAATTGGTACTTTCTTATTAGAACCCACTTTCACAATTTCTCTATTTTGTAGTGCGACAAGAAGTTTTGCCTGAAGTGGCAGTGAGAGGTTGGCTATCTCGTCCATAAACAGTGTACTTCCTCTGGCTATCTCAAACTTGCCTGCACGGTCGTCCTTAGCA
>JAAZCL010000393.1 GCA_012513315.1 Bacteroidales bacterium
CCATTCCACAGCTCCCATATTGTTGTGGCACCTTTATCAATCATATATCCCCAGCTGGGGTAAGTACGGTTGGTAGCAATCTTATAAGCAAGATCAACATTGTTATACTCTGTGAGCCCACGCATAAGATGTTGAATTCCTAAAACACCGGTACTTACATGACCACCAAAATCGGTCTCAGTTTTATCTACAATATTGTTGAACAGAGCTTGTTCACTGCCTTGAGGTGCCAATCCTAATTGAAGTGATAAGATATTGGCAGTAACAGTGTTATTGTCGTAGAATGCCGAGTCGGTATTAAAATATTTACTGTTATATGCATCTTTAATTTGTGAAGCAAGCTCTAAATACTGAGGAATATCGCTGCTATTTCCTGTGAGCTCAGCAAACTCGGCCATCATATTAAGTAAACTATAATAAACAGTGGTGCTTAAAACCGCACCTGTCGTTTTACGAGAAGGATCTTGTGAATGGATAAGTTCTTGCGATTCGGGCGGCATACACCAATCGCCATATGTATCTTTTGTAATAATATAATCTTGCATAGACACCTCCTGAATCCTCAGTAGGTAACGCTTCATAGAGTTGTAATGTCTGTAGATGGGCTCTGTATCACCATAGTGCTGCCATAGCATTTTAGCTCCATAGAAGTAAGCAGAGGGCCATGTTACATCATCATTATAAAGAGTCCAATACCTTGGAGAAACAACCGAGATGCTACCTTCGGGACTTTGTGAATCTTCTATATCCTGCAACCACTTGCTATAAAGTAGAGCGTTTTCAAATACAAAAGCTTCGCCAAAGCAACCAGTTGCACGGTCGCCTAACCATCCTTGTCTTTCATCGCGCTGTGGACAATCGGTTGGCATTCCTCTGTAATTACCCCTTATTCCCCAGAAAGCATTTTTAAATGTTTGGTTGATAATATGATTATTGGTTTCAAAAAATCCGGTTGTCTCCATTGCGTCGTAAATAACCCTACCTGTGAAATCGGCTAACTTAGGCTCATAATCAAGCCCCGATATCTCAAAATATCGAAAGCCATGAAACACAAAAGAAGGCTCCCAGCTGAATGACCCATCTTTAGCAGGGGTATATATATCAGTAACCTTCGCACCCCTAAGGTTATCCATATAAAGTGAACCATCATCCTTCAGAGTTTCGGCAAAACGCATGGTTATTGGTTGGTCTTTTTTGCCGTTCAAACTGTTTATTTTAATCCAACCCACCATATTCTGTCCCATGTCAAGTATATACTTGCCATCGGGTTTAGCAACGATTGAAATTGGTGCTAATTCATCCTGAACTCTAATATTTGGGTTAGGTTGAGCCACTAATTTACCGCCGGGATTGCTCATTAGATCTACCCTCTTCCAACTGCTATCATCAAAATTCCACTTATTCCAGTTGGTTAGCTCATTTCGAGCATCAAATTCCTCACCATCAAATTCATTATTCGCAACAACTGGTCCCATAGAAGTTACTTTCCAAGATTCATCACTAATAACCACGTCTTTAGTACCGTCGGTAAATTCAATATTAATCTGTGCCAATAGTCGTGGAAGACCAAACACTTGTGTGTCGGACTGCCTCATGCCGAAATAGCGACCGTTGCCTAATTTCACTGCCAATACGTTTTCTTTATTATTTAATAAAGATGTGACATCATAAACATTATAATACACCTTTTCGGGATACCACGAAACCGTAGGTGCAAGTACATCATCAGAAGCACGATTGTCATTTACAAATGCTTCATAAGCACCTAAACCGGAGATATATAATACTGCACGTTTAATTTTTTTATCCACACTAAAAGGCTTACGCAGATATCTAGCAGCAAGCCTGGTGTTACCCTCAGCTGTTTCACCCAGATTAGACATATCATCCTCTCCAATCCACTTAGCTTGCCAATCAGATTCATTCAAAAGAGCCATCGACCATTTGTTTATGGCACTCCAACCACTCTCTCCCTTATTGGTCACTACACTCACATGCCAGTAGTATTCATTTCCAGAAGCAAGATTTTGACCTTCAAAAGGAATTAGAATCGATTCGCTGCTAGTTACAATACCCGAGTCCCATATAAGGTTCTTACCTTGCTTCAAATCTTTCTCGTTTTCAGCTACCTGAATTTGGTATGATAGCTGCTGCAAGTTGGGTGAAGTTGAACTAATTTGCCAAGAGAAGCGGGGCGTTGTAGTGGCTATGCCCTGAGGG
>JAAZCL010000394.1 GCA_012513315.1 Bacteroidales bacterium
GCCGTATAGCTCTCTGTTACTTAGATGGAGAGTTCACAGTTAAGCGTATCGAGATAGAGAAAGGAGTATGCAGGCTAATGCCCTCCAACCCAAAATTCGAACCCATCACCATCACTTCCGAAAACACCCTGGTGGTATGGGGTATTATACTCTATTCGATAAGAAAACATAATTGATTTTTTATATATATGGTAGCTCTTGTAGATTGCAATAATTTTTATGCATCCTGCGAGAGGGTCTTCAACCCCTCTTTAAACGGTCGCCCCGTTGTTGTACTATCCAACAACGACGGATGCGTTATTGCCCGTAGCAACGAAGCCAAAGCAGCAGGAATCGATATGGGTGTACCTGCATTTAAGGCCGCAGAACTAATTAAGAGGCACAATATAGCAGTCTACTCAGCCAACTTTGCCCTATATGGAGATATGAGTCGCCGGGTAATGAGCATACTATCAAAGTTTACACCCCACCAAGAGATTTACTCAATAGACGAGTGCTTCCTTCACCTATCAGGTATTCAGGAAGATATGAATGAGTACGGACTAAAAATCAAGAATAGCGTTTTTCAATGGACATCTATACCTGTGGGCATAGGCATTGCTCCCACAAAAGCTTTAGCCAAAATAGCCAATCGAATAGCCAAAAAGTACCCTTTGCAAACCAATGGTTGTCACGTTATCGATACAGAAGAGAAGCGCTTCAAAGCTTTAGCATGGCTCCCTATAGAAGATTTATGGGGTGTAGGTCGCAGCGGTGCAAGAAAGCTCCATGCCCAGGGTGTAAAAAAAGCGATAGATTTCGTTCAGATGCCAGAGTCTTGGGTGCGAAAGCACATGACCATTACAGGAGTAAATCTTCAACGCGAACTCAAAGGAATGCCCTCCATAGAGTTGATAGATGATAGTGAGAAATCTAAAAGCTTCTCTGTTACCCGTACATTCGAAAAAGATTACGACACCTTTGATGGAGTGAAAGAGAGAGTAATAACATTTGCATCTCTGGCAGCAGATAAATTGCGTAATCAAGACTCTCTTTGTCGCCGCATACAGGTTTTTATCCAAACCAATTTCTTTAAAGATAGCGAAGAACCCATTGCCCGAAGTGTAGAGATAAGGTTACCATATCCCACATCATCAACCCTCGAAATCGCAAAGTTTGTAGTAGCAGGGCTAAAGCAAATACATGAACCTCATCGTCGCTATAAAAGGGCAGGGGTTACACTCTATGACTTCATCGATACCCAAAACCTGCAACCCTCACTATTCCCCGAGATGAATGCCAATCCCCGTCACATTAAACTCATGGAAGCTATGGATTACATAAACAGGCGAACCAAAAGTGGTGTTAGAATAGCTTCAAGAGATGCACAAACATTTAAAATGCATCGCAATCACCTCTCAAAAGAATTTACAACCAATATAAATGATATTCTGGAGGTTAAATGTAATTAATAAATATTATATTTGTAATCGTGAACCGAAAGATAATCCATATCGACATGGACGCCTTCTACGCCTCCATTGAGCAACGCGATCATCCCGAATATCGTGGTAAGCCTGTTGCTGTGGGTTATGGCGAAAAACGTGGTGTGGTTGCAGCGGCCAGTTACGAGGCTCGCAAATATGGAGTTTACTCTGCCATGCCATCGGTTACAGCACTTCGCAAATGCCCGCATCTGATTTTTGCAGCTCCCCGATTTGATGTTTACCGTAGCGTATCTAATCAAATTATGCAGATATTTCTAGAATACACTTCATTGGTAGAGCCGCTTTCTCTTGATGAGGCATTTCTAGATGTAACAGTGAATAATAAGGGCTCACGCTCGGCCACTCTCATTGCAAAAGAGATAAAGCAGAAAATATTTAACCGTACACATCTCACCGCATCTGCCGGAGTATCATACAACAAGTTCCTCGCCAAGATAGCTTCCGATGTAAAAAAGCCTAACGGGATATTTGTTATCGAACCCGATAAAGCTGAAGATTTCATAGAAAAACTACCTGTCAACAAATTCTTTGGAGTGGGCAAGGTTACAGCCAAACGAATGGACGAATTGGGCATTAAAACTGGTTATGATTTAAAGCAGTGGTCTGAGCTCGATTTGGCAAGAGAGTTTGGTAAAGCAGGCATATCTTACTATAATTTTGCTAGAGGAATAGACGATAGAGAGGTGGAGTCGGAGAGGGTTCGTAAGTCGCTCGGAGCCGAAGTTACATTCTTAGACGACCTCGATGAGATTGTTGATATTCTTGGTGCTCTAGACCAAATTGCACATGAGGTACACCGAAGGGCCGAGAAACGAAAGTTTATGGCAAAAACAGTTACTCTTAAGGTTAAGTATGCCGATTTTAACCAAGTAACACGAAGCAGAACCGTTAATAACTTTGTAAATAGTTACGATAAATTATTTGAGATAGGCAAAGAGCTTCTTTTGCAAGTGGAGGATATAGAGGAAAAGAAAATACGGTTAATGGGGCTTACTCTTAAAAAATCTGATGCCGACCTCAATCTTTTGCTTTCTGAAGGTATTCAATTAAAGCTCGATTTTGAGGATTAATTTTGTTTTTTTATTCTATCTCTTTATTTAAAGATTCATTTTGTTTCTAATCCAATCTCTTGGTTATAGATAATTTTTGTTCTATGGCTTAAGAAAAAATTCACAATAACATTGTCCTTACCTTCCTCGGTATTTCTACTATTATAACCGAACGTGGTACGAGCCAGGTAAGACTAAAGTATGAGCAAAGCACCTGCAAAGTTAGGGGGAAATATGCTCTTGATTTGGATTAATATCGTCAGAAACTAGGTTATAAACCAAAGCTTAGGTGTTTTTTACAAAATAAAATTCTCGGGCTTTTTCGCTTTAATATCCTTAAAGCAATTTTTTATCTTAACAATATCCTCTTCGTAGTTTCCGGTAGGATAAAACACATCCAATACTTTTGCCTCTTTCTTTCCATAATCTAAGGCAATTGGCAATATTGGCACATTTGCATTCAAAGCAATAAAATAGAATCCTTTCTTCCACTCTTTTACTGGTTTGCGCGTTCCTTCGGGGGTAATAGCCAAGTGCATCCAATCTCGAGTCTTAAACACCTCAGCCAATTTATTTGTAAGAGAATCATTTCTACCTCTCTTCACTGGTATCCCTCCCATACGACTAAAGATAATATTAAATGGAAAAAAGAACCATTCGGCTTTTATAAGAAAATTCGCCTGCCTGTCCAATGAGTTATAGGCAAGTTTACCAACAATAAAATCCCAATTGCTAGTGTGGGGTGCTATGGCAAGAACACACTTTGGTATTACAGGAAATGGATCTATAACTTTCCAACCCATTACTTTGGTTATGATGAATTTGCTTAGATTGCCCATATGTTAATGCATTGTTTAAGTGTTTTTTGAATAATAAATTAAAGTTATTTGATTTCCTGAAGTTTCTCTAATTCTAACGTCGAACGCTCCCATTTGTTCATCACCTTATCTAGCTTAGTTTTGATATCCAGATACTTCTGAAGGTAGTCCATGTCAGAAGCCCCTTCGGGTGATGCTAGATAAATCTCCATTTTAGCTATTTCATTCTCAAATGCTTCAATCTTTTCTTCAAACTGCTCAATTTGTCTTTCTGCTTTACGAACTTTACTGTTCAGCTCTTTCTGTTCTTGATAAGATAATTTATTGTCAGAAACGTCAGAAGTTGCTTTTGATGAAACATTTGTATTATCATTAATCTGTGCCGCTTTAGTAGGTGCTTCTGGTTTAGTTGGTGATTTTGATAACTCCAACTGCTGCAAACTGTCGAGCTTCTTTTTAGAAAGATAATCATAGATACCTCCAATATGCTCCAACACCTTGCCCCCACCAAACTCATAGACTTTATTTACCAAACCATCAAGAAAGTCCCTGTCGTGCGAAACAATAATTGCAGTGCCATCAAATTCTAAAATTGCTTTTTTTAGTACATCCTTAGATGCCAGGTCGAGGTGGTTAGTGGGCTCATCCAAAATCAATAGGTTCACGGGCTCTAGCAGTAAGCGAATCATTGCCAAACGACTTCTTTCTCCTCCCGAGAGCACTTTAACTTTCTTGTCAGATGCCTCTCCACCAAACATAAAGGCTCCAAGTATATCTCTTACTTTTGTTCTAATATCCCCAACAGCTACATCATCAATAGTCTCAAATACAGTAAGATTATCATCTAGCATCTGTGCCTGATTTTGAGCAAAATAACCAATACTTACGTTATGACCAAGCTCTAGCTTTCCGCCAAAATCTATCTGGCTCATAATACATTTAACCAGAGTGGATTTACCTTCACCATTTTTTCCTACAAAGGCAATTTTCTCACCCCTCTCAATAGTAAGATTCACATCTTTAATAACCATATGATCGCCATAGTTTTTATAGAGATCTTCCATAACAACAGGGTAGGAACCCGAGCGAGGCGCAGGAGGAAATTTAAGATTAAGTCTCGAGTTATCAATCTCATCTACCTCAATCCTCTCAATTTTATTAAGCTGCTTAATTCGCGACTGCACCTGATTAGATTTTGTAGGTTTATATCTAAAACGTTCAATAAAATCTTCAGTTTCTTTTATCTGCTTTTGTTGATTTTCAAACGATCTTAATTGTTGTTCTCTACGCTCTTTTCGAAGTTCAACATACTTAGAATAGTTAACCTTATAATCATGTACATCTCCTAGAACAATTTCAATAGTTCTGTTAGTTACAGTATCCAGAAAAGCACGGTCGTGCGACACAAGCATAACAGCGTTAGCTTCGTTTAATAGAAAATTCTCTAGCCATTGTATAGATTCAATATCGAGGTGGTTGGTGGGCTCATCAAGTAGTAGTACTTCGGGCGACTGCAACAATATCTTTGCCAGTTCAATTCTCATTCTCCATCCACCGCTAAACTCTTTTGTGGGTCTATTAAAGTCATTTCTGGCAAAACCAAGTCCCATTAGCGTTTTCTCTACTTTTGCCTCAAAGTTATGAATATCAGAAATCTGTAACAGCTCCTGAAGGTCGGTTGCCTTCTCAATAATCTTATGATATGCATCAGACTCATAATCTGTTCGTACTGCCATCTCATTGTGCAGTCTATTCAACTCCTCATCCATCTGCTGCAAATGCTCAAATGCAAGCGACGCCTCTTCCATCACGGTGCGGCTATCATCCAATATCATTTGTTGTGGTAAGTAGCCTATAGTTATATCTTTAGGGGTTGATACATTACCATTTGTAGCAGATTGAATACCTGCCATAATCTTAAGCAGAGTAGATTTTCCTGCCCCGTTTTTACCCGTAAGCGCTACTCTTTCATTTTTGTTAAGAACGAAAGAGATTTTATCTAAAAGTGTGAAGCCACCAAATTCAACTGTGATATTTTCTATAGAGAGCATTTGACTAATTATTTTGTGCAAAGAAAATGCATTTTGACTGACAAAAAAAATCGCACTTGATAAATTCAAGAATTTTTATTAAATTTGCATCATCGCAATAAGTATTGAAACCTGAAAAGCCGACAACCAATCGACTTGACAATATACAAAAATCTTTCAATCTATAAGCGACAATAATAAATAACTCAAAAAACAACTTAAAAATAAACAATGGCAAAATCAAATTCATTTAATAAAAGAGAAATAGAAAAAAACAAAATTCAGAAAAGAAAAGAGAAGCAATTAAGGAGAGAAGCTCGTAAGAATCAACCAGCGGATAGTTTTGAAGACATGATTGCATATGTTGATGCCAACGGAGTAATCACAGACGAACGTCCCGAACCTTCAAAAGCCGATGTTGTCGCGCTTGAAGATATCGAAATATCAATACCACCACAAGAAGTAGAAGAGATAGTAGGTGACCCAACAGGTAGGGTAGACTTCTATGACGAAACCAGAGGTTTTGGATTTATCAAAGAAGCTAATAGTCCAAGAAAATTCTTTTTCCATAAAAGCAATGCAGATTATGGAATAGGAGAAGATGACATGGTAACCTATAGATTAGAAAACGGACTAAAAGGTATAAATGCCGTAGACGTAAAGCTAGCTAAATAAAAAGCTAGCTAAATAAATTCCCCCTTTAAATCATCAACTAAAACAGTTTTCTGTTCACCCGAAATCATATTCTTAAGAGTGACAGAACTGTTTTTTATTTCATTTGCCCCTATAAGTGCAACATAGGGGATTTTATTGTTATCGGCATATGATAATTGTTTCTTCATTTTAGCCGATTCAGGATATAGCTCACAGCGTACTCCTGCCTTTCTCATTTTAGTAATTAAGGGTAATATAAAGTCAGACTCAGACTCCCCAAAATTAACAAACAATAGATCGGTAGAGTGAGAAAAGTTGTTGGGGAAAAGATCCAAATCGGTGAGTACATCATAAATACGATCGGCACCAAAAGAAATACCCACACCCGAAACACCTTTAAGTCCAAATATACCAGTTAGGTTGTCATACCTTCCACCACCTGTTATACTGCCCATTTGTGCGTCAACCGCCTTCACTTCAATAATTGCACCGGTGTAATAGTTAAGCCCTCTGGCAAGAGTTAAATCAAGCACAAACCCATTTTTCAATTCAAGAGCAGTACATTTATTAAAAATATACTCCATCTCTTCAACACCTTTAAGTCCTATCTCCGAAGTCTCAAAAAGGCCCCTAAGCTCATCCAGCTTCTCACTGGTGGTTCCACTAAGTTGAAGTATAGGCTGAAGCTTTTGTATTGCCTCATCAGTAACACCAGCTAAGCTCAACTCTTCATTAACTTTCTCTAGGCCAATCTTATCTATCTTATCAATTGCTGTGGTGATAACTGTAATATTGTCGGCCTCGCCAATTATTTCGGCAATACCCGACAATATTTTTCTGTTATTTATTCTAATAGATACATTAATACCAAATTGAGTAAAAACCTCATCAATTATCTGAACCAGCTCCACTTCATTTAATAGAGAATCTGAGCCTACAATATCGGCATCGCACTGATAGAATTCGCGGTAACGACCCTTTTGTGGACGATCGGCCCTCCACACTTGTTGAATCTGATATCTCTTAAACGGAAATGTTATTTCATTTCTGTGCATCACCACATACCTTGCAAACGGCACTGTAAGATCATACCGCAAGCCCTTTTCAGATATCTTGTTGGCAGTCTTCACAGAGTTGCCCTCATCAATATCCTTATTGCTCATGCTACGTAAGAAGTCGCCTGAATTAAGGATTTTAAAAAGAAGCTTATCACCCTCTTCACCATATTTGCCCATCAGAGTATTAAGGTTCTCCATTGCCGGAGTCTCAATTTGACTGAAGCCATATAATTTATAAACCTCTTTTATTGTATCAAATATATAGTTACGTTTCGCCATCTCTTCGGGCGAAAAATCACGTGTTCCTTTAGGAATTGAGGGTTTCTGCATCTTAATAAATTCTTACTTATTCAATTAACTACAAAGATAGTGCTTTTTTTATCTGCCTCCGAATTTAAACTCAACCGGGATGGCTGCAGGAACCTTAATCAGCGTGTTTCCCACGGTAAGCTTAGGCCATAACTTCACCATAACGGTAGTTTCATTAGGTGTGATACCCAAAAAGGAACTCATCTCTTTAGTTACTCTCTCTTGCGAGTAGCGGTTTATCAAGTTTCTCAAATCAACACTTACTGGAATAGGAATAACCTTAGTTTCACCGGGCTCAATACGAATAGGCATATCCATTTTACCTTCAACAAACTCAAGGTCGTTGATTATTATTTGGTAATCAAGAGCATCTAAAAATGCCGCTGCCGTGTTTGGGTTTGTAACATCCATATTTAATGTCATGCTAAATGGTATGGTTTGCGAATTTCCACCTGCCAAAACAGTTGCAATAGATGCAAGATTAGAAAGTGATATACTAGATGCATTGCCAAGCTTCATTCCAGCCAATTGAATGTCATTTAGTGAACTATACTTATATTCACTTTGCGAAAGTCTGTATGCACCCCCAATATTATTCATTACATCACATGCGGGCATGAAGGTTAAGGAAAACAGAACAATTAGAGAAACAACCGTTTTTGTTATTTTTTTCATTATAGATTAGTTTTATTTAATAATTACCATAGTTGCACCATAGCCATACTCCTGAAACGAAGCATCCTGATACTGACATTTAGGATATTTTTTTTTCAACTCATTTATTAAGCTTGCTTTTAGCACACCATCGCCCTTACCATGAATAAATACAATTTTTTTATTCTTAAACTTCAAGTTACTATTCATTGTTTCATGAAACTTGTTAAGCTGATATTCCAAAATAGCAGCATTATCCATTCCAGCAGTAGTGTCAAGCAGTTCATTTATATGCAAGTCAATCTCAACAATCGGATTTCTTTCTTTCCTTTCTATACGTTGCCTTGCGGGTCTTTTCATTTCAATCTGCTTTTCTTTCATTGCACGCTCAACATCACCTGCCGACACAAGAATATCTCTTTCAGGAACATCATCACGCATTATATAATAAACAATGGCATCTTCATCAAAGTAATCGTTCTCTTTAAAGCTATGTAGCTTGTAGAATTTCACAGTATCGATACGAAGTTCAACAGAGCAAGGGTTTTTAAACTTATAAGTTTTCTCGTGTTTAAAAGCTATATACTGAATTGCAACCTTCTCTATATCATTAAGAACACTTTTGTCAAACTCCTCCAAGAATATTTTTGTGTTAGGCTCAACCGTGCCCGAGAAGCGCGACTTCCATGAGTTATTTTCTCTACTCATGTAATTAAAAAACAGATAGTAATTACTGTCATTCACAAAATAAGCCTCATAAGTGGTGGTAGACAAGATCTTTATATCCGTTGGCAGAAAAGCTATACATGTAGTAATGCTCTCGCCCTCAACCGTTTCTTCAGGTACATAATACTTGTCCACTTTAGCTTCTGGACGCGATTCACTCTCTTTGCCAGCACTGCTCACAGACTCATATGTCTCATTTTCTACTTTATCCTCTCTTGCTTCCGGAGCCATGCCCATCTTCTCATCAGATGCAGATTCCACCACAACACATTCGGTAATAAGCACTGGTACATCAAAACCATGCTCATCTTCAATTATAACAATCTGTTTGTTTTGGAAACCTTTTACAGTTCCGCCTCCTACTGAATTAAGGAATCTTACTTTGTCTCCTATATATAATTTTCTCATCATGAAGTTAATTCAATTCACCTCCTTTAAAATAATAAGATTAAAGCCTTTGGTGAAAATATTTTTGTTGACTCTTGCAAAGTTGAGTAATTTTGCGGAATAAATGAATTAAAAAATGAAAAAAGATACCGTCCATAAGATAAGAATTACTGATTTCAATTATCAGCTTCCCGACGATAAAATAGCTAAATACCCATTATCAGAAAGAGATCATTCAAAATTACTCATATATGGAGATGCAGAAGGAGGTAGCACAAGCATTCAATCGCAAACTTTTAACAACCTGCCAGACTATCTACCAAGCGATACATTACTCGTAGTAAATAATACAAAAGTTATTCATGCCCGACTTATATTCAAAAAGAAAAGTGGTGCAAGTATAGAGATTTTTTGTCTTTCACCTTTTAATCCATCAGACTATACCGAGAGTTTTACTCAAACTCATAACTGTTCGTGGGTATGTATGGTTGGCAACTCGCGTAGATGGAAAACCGGACCGCTCGACATGATCATACAAATTGACGGGGATAGTGTAACGTTAAGTGCAGAAAGAATAAGTGCACCCCTAGGTGGGCAATCACCAATAACCGACTCACTTATCAAATTTACATGGGATAACTCAGCATACACTTTTCCCGAACTTATAGAGGTGGCAGGTAAATTACCCATTCCTCCGTATTTAAACCGAGAGGCAGAGGATGCTGACGATGAAACATATCAAACAGTATATTCACACGTAGAGGGATCTGTTGCTGCACCAACGGCAGGACTTCATTTCACTCCCCAGATATTAAAAGCACTTGAAGATAAAGGAATCAAAACAGCACACGTAACCCTGCATGTTGGAGCTGGCACTTTTAAACCGGTAAAATCTGAGCATATTGCAGATCATGAAATGCACAACGAGTTCTTTTCGGTCTCCAAGGAAACACTAAAGATGTTGCTTAACCATAAAGGTAAAATAGTGGTAGTAGGAACCACCTCTATGCGTACCCTCGAAAGCCTATACTACATTGGGCAGAAACTCATTTTAAATCCCACAATTAGTGCCATCGATTTGTTGGTAAACCAATGGGAGCCTTACGAAGAACACTCTCTTAACCCTTCATCATCTCTTACCTCCTCGGCTTCTCTCCAGGCCATTATTGATTACCTAGAAGATAGCCGACAAGATAGCCTGATATCATCAACCCGCTTAATGATAGCGCCCGGTTACACGTTTCATTACCCAGATGGATTAATAACTAATTTTCATCAACCACAAAGTACACTACTTCTACTTGTTTCGGCGTTTGCAGGCAAGAACTGGAAGAGTATATATGATTATGCTTTAAACAACAACTACAGGTTTCTGAGTTACGGCGATAGCTCAATCATATGGAAAAACACCAAATAATCATGTAATTTGGTTAAAATGAAA
>JAAZCL010000395.1 GCA_012513315.1 Bacteroidales bacterium
ACACATTATGTGGCATTTGTATTATGCACCGCCCACCCTGGGGACTTCTAGTTTTGCAACTAATTCGGTTGTTGCAGTATCGGAATATATTCCGTATGCATTTACCAGAAGGCCTTTAAGATTATGTTTAGGTGATGAAATAGCATATAGAATACTTTCAATATCTAAATCAGACATATCTTGAAATCGATACACTTCATCAATTTCAAACTCTTCGGGTTTTAGCAAATTTGTATTTTCGGCACACTCCAAGCCATCGTTTTTTAAGTTGAAATTGGATGTGTAACCTTTCTTTGCTAATTCATTTATAGCTTCTGATAATGTTGAATAGTTTCCCATAATTTCCTGTTTTTTTAATTCTATTTTTTGAACTCTTCTGCAAAATATTTATAGAACAAAGGAATAGTTCTAATTCCATTATAAAACTGCTCAAGTGGAAAGTTTTCATTGGGTGAATGAATTGCATCTGATCCAAGACCGAAGCCCATTAGCACAGATTTTGTTCCGAGTATCTCTTCGAAAGTTGCGATAATTGGAATGCTACCTCCGGAACGAACAGGAACAGGCTCTTTGCCATATACATCTGTAAATGCTTTTTCCGCTGCTCTGTATGCAGGTAAATCTATTGGGCAAACGTATGAAGGACCGCCATGTAGATATTCTACCTTAACTTTAACCGACTTGGGAGCTATTCCCTCGAAGTACTTAACAAACATATCGGCTATTTTGTTGTGATCTTGGTTTGGTACTAGTCGTGTACTTATCTTGGCATACGCCTTTGAAGGGAGTACGGTTTTTGCACCTTCTCCTGTGTATCCGCCCCATATTCCACAAACATCAAATGTTGGTCTGATACCTGTGCGTTCGTTGGTGCTATACCCTTCTTCGCCAAACAACTCTTCTACATCAATAGATTTTTTGTAATCTTCGAGTGAGAATGGAGCCTTTGCCATCATTTCGCGTTCTGTTTCAGAAACTTCAATAATGTCATCGTAAAAGCCTGGGATTAATATCTTTCCGTTATCATCCATTGTTTGTGCAATCATTTTAGAAAGTGCATTTATTGGATTTGCTACTGCACCGCCGAATAGGCCAGAGTGAAGATCAACATTGGGGCCAGTTACCTCTACTTGCCAATAGGCTAGTCCGCGTAACCCTGTTGTTATTGAAGGTACATCGGGTGCTATCATAGATGTGTCTGAGACTAAGATGATATCCGACTTTAATAGTTCTTTATTCTCTTCGCAGAATTTTGGTAGGTTGGGTGAGCCAATTTCCTCTTCTCCTTCGATAAGGAATTTTACGTTGCACTTTAGGTCACCTGACTGCACCAAGTATTCGAATGCTTTGGCATGCATAAACGATTGTCCCTTATCGTCATCGGCACCACGAGCCCAAATCTTACCATCTTTTACAACGGGTTCAAAAGGTTCTGTATTCCATAGATGTAATGGATCTACGGGCATTACGTCCATATGTGCATACACCATTACGGTTGGTGCATCGGGATCGATTATTTTTTCACCATATGTAACAGGGTTTCCTTCTGTTTCCATAACTACTGCTTTATCGGCACCTGCAGCTAGTAGAATTTCTTTCCATTTCTCTGCAGCTTTGTACATATCGGGCTTGTGCTCGGGCAGAGACGAGATAGAGGGAATACGTATTAATTCAAATAGTTCTTCGAGGAAACGATTTTCATGGGTCTTAACGTAGTTGTTTATTTTTTCCATTTTAATTTTATGTTTTTAGAATAGTAAATTATTGATTAAGGCAAACATACAAAAAACTATTTTTTTAGCCTCTGGTTAGCTATTCTATTTATAAATTTTATTCAATTAAATTCCCTTTACATTCATCTTGAGGGTATATACAGAAGTTCTTGCGGTAATGAAGAGAACATCTTTGTTTTTACCTCCGAAACATAAATTTGAAGGAGATTCGGGTACGCTAATTTCTTTAATTAATTCACCTTCTGGTGAAAATACCCACACTTTTCCCATTGTTAAATATATATTGCCTTGGTTGTCAATTGCCATGCCATCAGACCCTTCGTTGGCAAATAGTGTTCTGTTTGAGAGAGAGCCATCTTCCATGATATCATATTTCCATATCTTGCGATCGTTAATATCAGCAACATATAATAGTTTGCCGTCGGGCGTACCAACAAGACCGTTTGGTTGAACGTATTTGTCAGAGACTAAAGTAGCTTCGCCTTCGGGTGAGACATAATATACACCACGAGTATCTTGTACTTCGGTGTGGCCCTCTTTCCAATAATGTCTATGATAATATGGGTCGGTAAAATAGATACCTCCATTTGGTAATTCCCAAAGATCATTTGGTCCATTTAGGTGTTTGCCATCAAAATTCTCATATATAACTCTATACTCTTTATTGTCATTAAAAGCTATAATACGATTAAACTCATCGGCGCATGATAACAACTCGTCTTTTGCATTAAAGTACATGCCATTTGAGCGTTCTGTGCCCTCTAGCCATAGTGAAACACCTTTTCCCTCTTCCCACACATAAATCTTATCGTTTGGCTGATCGGTAAAATACACTATGCCATCTGAGTTAGCAGTAGAGCCTTCTGTGAAAGAATAGCCTGTTTCTACTTTCTCTATTTCTGCATCTTTTGCAATTATATCTTTATCTGAATTATTGTTGTTTTGTGCACACATTACAGTAATTGTTAATAATGTAAATAGTAATGAAATGAAAGTTAGCTTTTTCATATTATGTTCTTATGAATCATTTAATTGATTGTGATTATATTTAAACTATAGGTCGTTGGTAGCCTTTGCGATATGGTCTGGCAAGATGTTTTTGTGCTTCGGGGTGTCCAGTGAGTATGGATTTTCCGTCCCATCTAAGTTTGCTTTCGGTTTCGTAAGCAATCATTGCCAACTGTACTGCAGTAGTGGAGTTGTGACCATCTTCTGTGTTGCAGCTAATCAGGCTTTTATTATCAGCCTTTACTGCATTTATAAATTCAGCTACATGCTTTTCTTGCATATCTGGGGTGGGAATATCTATTATAGATTGTTCTGTATCGCGGGTTTTTAATACTATTCTGTTATCTGAGGCAAATAGTGTTCCCTTATCACCATAAAAGAATACTCCATTATTATATTCAGAATTTAGATCTCCTGTTCCCCACATTCTGTGCTCCCAAACAACAGGAATACCATCAAATTGCATTGTTGCATTGAGGGTGTCTGGCGTGGTTATTTTATCTTTAAGTACAAATATACCTCCTGAGGCTTCAACAATTTCGGGCATGTTGAATCCCATTATAGTTCTGATTATATCGATATTGTGAATGCCCCAGTCGACTAAATGCCCATTGCCATATTCTTTTTCTAATCTCCATGGGCCGTGCCCTATTGCTGGGCTGTAAGGCAGCATTGGTGCTGGACCACACCACGCATCCCAATCGAGTGACGCTGGTGGTGTTTGCGGAGTTGTATCGTGCGTGCTGGCATTAAAATGGATATTTGCTCCAATCTGATATATTTTTCCTATTTGCCCTTCTTCTATGATCTGTTTTGCTTTTTTAAAAGCTTGATTTTGTCTTCTTTGAAACCCAATCTGTACAATATTTCCTGCCTTCTTAGCAGCATTTACCATTGCTCTGCCCTCATCTACGTCATACGCAAGTGGCTTTTCGCAATAAATAGGCAATCCTTTCTCACAGGCATCAATAAACTGTAATGCGTGCCAATGGGGTGGGGTGCCAATAATAACTGCTTCAAGATCTGTTGTGTTTAGTAAGTCCTTATAGTCTTTAAAGCCTTTTGGTTTAGTGCCTTGCAGATTAGTTAGCTCATTAATACTATTATTTAGATGGTTGGAGTCTACATCGGCAACTGCAATTATTTCTACACCTCCTGCTTCAAGTGCTGCCTTGGCAACAACCATTCCGTACCACCCGCTTCCAATAAGACCTACCTTTAAATTCTTATTTTGTGATATATTAGATACTGATGCTAGACCTGTATTTGAAATACCGGTTGCAAAAGCCATAGTTGCTAATGATGAATTTCTTATAAATTTTCTTCTATCCATTTTATTTGTTGTTAATTATCAAACGGTTAATAATAGTTTAATGCTAATTATTAAAACGTATATGTTGTTGAAATGTTTAAATGATTATTAAATATAACTATATTGAAAGTAAAAAAAAAGTTTCAATTTTTCAGTCTCCGGAAAATGCCTAAACATATTCTTCTTAATAAAGGATTAGAGAACCATAGGTTTTGATGTAGTAACCAACGGAAATTGTCTTTTTCAATCTTTCTGTTCTTTCTTAAAATTGCTGTTACTTCTGCTGATATATTGCTTCTTTTGCAATACTCTCGAGTGGTTAAGTTGCCATCACCCCTTAATGTAATTACATCACCATCAATCTTCTCTATTCGGTGTATTACATAGTTGCCTTCATCTGTCTTTGCAAGTACAATATTTCGTTTTCGTATAGAATTGTTATCGATAGGACTGAGTTCAATCTCATCTGTTCCGGGCCTAATGAATGGAAGCATACTGTTCCCTTTTGAAGGAATAATCACCTGATGGCCAGCTTTTATCTCGGTGAGAATATGTAAAAAGAATGATTCGTTCTGTACTATTAATTGCATTTATTTTTAGTTGAATCTTTTTAGTTATGGACAAATATAACAATTTTAAGGTTTTTAATTATAAGTATTGTATTTATAGTAATTGGAATCGATTTTTATATCTTTGTATAAGATTTATAATCAACAATATGAAGAAGTTTAAATTTAATAGCCTATTAATTTTGATGGCTGGATTGGTGATGGCTTGCGGTACAAATAACAAAAGTATAAATGATATGCAACAATCGGGTAATATAACCGAAAAGGTAGTTGCCGAGACGATTGCAGAGTTGAAAGATTCGCTTGGTGATAGTTTTACTTTTAGAATTGAGCGAGGTGTAAAACAGGTTGCCGAACTTTGGCGAGAATCTGATGGTTCGCAAGATGATTTTGTGCAGTTCTGCAAAAGTTCTTTTGTGGCAGAAGAAGATCAACTTGAACTGTTATATAGCACTTTAGAGAGAAACTTTGAAATAATAAGTGGGTACTATCATAAAATGAACGTTGAGCTGAAAATGCCTTTACAACTTGTAGGGCCCGATATCACTCCAGTGGATATGATGTTTGGCAGTTATAGTGCTTCATCTCATCTAACCGAGGATTTATATTCTAATAAAATTGCTTTTCTAACTGCACTTAATTTCCCTTTTTACTCACTTAGTGAAAAGACTGAGCTAGGTGAAAATTGGAGTCGCAGGGAGTGGGCATATGCACGAATGGGTGATAGATTTACTTCGCGTGTACCTTCTGATATTCAGCAACATATTTCTAAAACTATGACTGAGGCTGATACTTATATCTCCGACTATAATATTTTCATGGATAAGTTGAGGAACGATGAAGATATACAGTTGTTTCCTGATAATATGAAGCTGATATCTCATTGGGGACTTCGTGATGAATTGAAATCTAACTATGCGGATAGTGATAACGGTTTGGAGAAACAACGAATGATATATCGTGTTATGGAGCGCATTATTGATCAGTCTATTCCAACACAGGTGATAAATAGAGGTGACTACAATTGGAATCCATATTCAAACGAGATTTTTGATAATGGAGAGAAAATAGAAATTACTCCTGAAGAGACTGGCAGATATGAGGTGTTCATTAAAAATTTTCAGGCTGTAAGCCAGTTAGATCCTTATTCACCTCACTATAAAACTCAACTTGATCGTTCTTTTAATGGTACAATGGAGATTCTTAAAAAAGATGTTGAGAATTTATTCACTCAATTAGTGTCGTCTCACCAAGTAAAAGAAGTAGCGGCTCTTATTGAATCGAGATTAGGTCGCAAACTAGAGCCTTTTGATATTTGGTATAATGGTTTTGGATCTGACAAAAGTATGGGTGAAGAGGAGTTAAATACTATTACTTCTCGCAAATATCCTAATGCTGTAGCGTTGGAAGAAGACCTTCCGAATATATTAGTAAAATTGGGATGGACCACCGAGAAAGCTGCTGATATAAGTTCGCTTATTACTGTGGATGCATCACGTGGTGCTGGTCATGCGTGGGGATCGCGAATGCGAAATGATGTAGCTCGTTTGCGTACAAGAATTGGAGAAAATGGTATGGATTATAAGGGTTATAATATTGCTATACATGAATTTGGACATAACGTAGAGCAAACAATTACAATGAATGATGTTGATTTTTACATGCTAAGTGGTGTCCCAAATACATCTTTTACTGAAGCTGTGGCTTTTTTGTTTCAGAAACGCGACCTAGAGCTTATTGGATTGCAAAACCCTAATCCGGAGGATGGGTATTTTGAGGCGTTGGCTACTTTCTGGAACTCATATGAGATTATGGGTGTATCTCTTG
>JAAZCL010000396.1 GCA_012513315.1 Bacteroidales bacterium
ACATTGAACAGGTTGGCACAGGTATTGAAGATATGATTTCACGTCTAAAAGCTCATGGTTTACCTGAGCCTGAATTTATTCAAAATCAGATACTCCCCAAGACAACACGCATGTTACCACGCATGTTACTGAATCTGTTAAAGAGCTAATCTTAGCCTTTACAGGTGAAATGTCAAGAGAAGAGTTACAAGAAAAGCTAAACTTTAAGAACAGAGAATATTTTAGAAAAGCATATTTAAATGTTGCTATTGAAGATGGTTTGATTGAGAGGACAATACCAGACAAACCAAGGAGTATAAATCAAAAATACCGTCTTACAGAAAAGGGAAAGAAAGCGAATGAGCAATTGAGAAAATGAAGAATATTCAGTTGTAAAGAATTAGTTTACAACTGAAAAATAGACTGGAAGAAAAGATAAAGAAAAAATGAAAAGAACATACTCAAGGCTAAATCAGTATTACGTTATAGAAGAAATTCTTTCCACGAAACAACTCTACCCGCTTTTCGTTGTTGATTTTCTGCCCCCCCGTAAACTAGTGTCTTTTCTAAATTATCATCTTTCATTAAATCTGAGAAATAGTTTAAGCCTTTAAATAAATCGGGAATAACAGTTCTTGTAGATTTGATCTCAACAATTTCAGCATGCTGTGATTTTTCGAGAAGTAAATCAACCTCATTTCCGTGCGAGTCACGCCAAAACCACGGGTCTATATGCCTCATGCTCTTGTGGTTTATCTGCTTCACATATTCGGATATTACCATGTTTTCAAATAGCGCTCCTTTTATTGATTGATTGTTTATTTTTGAGATATCATTTATTTTTAGAAGATTAGATAATAATCCGGTATCGTAAAAATAAAGCTTCGGAGATTTTATTATTCGCTTGCTAAAGTTTTTATAGTATGGTTGCAAAAGATAAATAATATAACTGTTTTCTAAAGCAGATAACCACGATTTTACGGTAGGAGTGGATATACCACACTCATTTGCCATATTGCTCATATTCAATATTTGTCCTGCTCTTGTTGCACAAAGAGCCAGAAACTTGCGAAATAAGCTCATATCTTGTATAGATACAAGTTCACTTACATCTCTTTCAATATATGTTTCGATATAATTAGGATAAAAATCTGCAGGTGAGATGTTACGGTCGTATATTGCCGGATAAAAACCTTTGATTAATTGTGGAGCATATTCCTCTTGTAGCAGTTTGGCATTCTTCAATTCTTGAATATCAAAAGGGAACAGCCTAAATATTGCAACTCTGCCTGCCAAGCTTTGTGTGATGTTCTGCATCAAATGAAAATTCTGAGAGCCAGAAAAAATAAACTGTCCCATTATTTTACTGTCATCCACAATAGATTGAATATATGAAAAAAGATGCGGCACACGCTGCACCTCATCAAATATAACCTGTTTGTCGTACTGTTTCAAAAAATCTTTAGGGTCAGTTTCGGCAAAGTACCTTACATCAGGGTTTTCAAGACTTACATATCGGTAATCTGGGAACATTGCTTTTAACAATGTTGTTTTACCTGATTGTCTTGGTCCGGTAAGTGCAATTATAGGGTATTTATCTACCAATTTTTTTATTGCATTAATTATTTCTCTCTGAACTAACATAATTGATTTATTAAAACTATTTTAGACGTAAAGATAAGCATGATTTTAAAATTACACAACTATTATTTTAAATATACACAGCCTAGATTTTAAATTTACACAACCATTATTTTATAATTACACAGTTATCGCTCGTAATCTCATCGAGAATATCGTGATCTCTTTATGAGTTGCGAAAACAATTGAATATACACTTGCTAAGAAATTTGTGAATTTGATTATCTGATAGATAGCTTAACACGTTTATAACTTCTGCCAATATCACAATAAATCTTGCAATAATTTTGAGTATATTTGTGATAGACATCATACAGAAAATATATTCAAAAAACATGCAACCATTTGTACATCTACACGTTCACTCTCAATATTCACTGCTGGATGGGCAGGCTAGTATAAAACGACTAATAGATAAGGCTCATGGCGACGGTATGAAGGCTATAGCGCTTACCGACCATGGTGCTATGTATGGCATTAAGGAGTTTCTTAATTATGCGTCGAAGAAAAATGCTCCTGTTAACGCTGAGATTAAAAAGATTAAAGCTGAGATTGCTGTATTGGAGAAGAATAGTGGAGAAAACGCAAGCGAGGCAAATGGCAATGAAGCTTCAAAAGAAAAGCTTAATAAATTACTGGAAAAGCTTACCGACACAAAAACGAAACTGTTTAAACCTATTGTAGGTTGTGAGTGCTACCTTGCACGCAGAGACAGGTTTCAGATGAATGACAAGGTTGATGGTAGTGGCTGGCACTTGGTGGTACTGGCAAAAAACCTTACGGGATATAAAAACTTGATTAAGATTGTTTCGAAAAGTTGGACCGAGGGTTTTTATTATCGTCCAAGGATAGATAAGGATTTACTTGAGCAATATAGCGAAGGGCTTATTGTTTCTTCGGCATGCCTGGGTGGTGAGATTTCACGCAAGATTGATAGCGGGCAAATCAACGAGGCTGAGGAGGCGGTG
Organism: Bacteroidales bacterium; assembly: GCA_012513315.1. Classification (GTDB taxonomy): domain Bacteria; phylum Bacteroidota; class Bacteroidia; order Bacteroidales; family Dysgonomonadaceae; genus Proteiniphilum. Next base: position 2,589 of record JAAZCL010000396.1, read on the forward strand.
CAGTGGTACAAAAAAGTGTTTGGTGATGATTATTACATAGAAATTCAACGACATAAAACCGACAGACCCGATGCTGATCAAACCACATATCCAATGCAGGAGAGGGTAAATAAGGAGCTCATTAAAATTGCTAAGAAGTATGATGTTAAAGTTATTGCAACAAACGATGTTCACTTTGTAAATGAAGAGGACGCTGATGCGCACGATCGACTAATTTGTTTGAGCACGGGTAAGGATTTTGATGACCCCAACAGAATGAGGTATTCTAAACAGGAGTGGCTGAAGACTACCGTTGAGATGAATAGGGTTTTTGCCGATATCCCAGAAGCTCTTTCTAACACTCTAGAGGTGGCCGAGAAGGTGGAGTTTTATTCTATTAATAACCCTCCGCTAATGCCCTTCTACCCTATCGACCCTGAGTTTGGTACAGAAGAGCAGTACAGGCAAAAGTATAGCGAAAAGGATTTAATTGCTGAGTTTGGTGAAGATACATTTCACCGTCTTGGCGATTATGACAAAGTGGTGCGTGTAAAGCTAGAATCGGATTTCTTGGCTCATCTAACTAAAATTGGCGCTAAGAAACGATATGGCGATAATCTTACTGATGAAATTGAAGACCGGTTGAACTTTGAGCTTGACACCATTAAGAACATGGGGTTCCCGGGTTATTTTCTTATTGTACAGGACTTTATTAATGCAGCCAGAGAAATGGATGTGGCAGTTGGACCAGGGCGAGGTTCGGCAGCCGGCTCTGCGGTTGCTTATTGCTTAAGGATTACTGACATAGACCCTCTTAAATATAATCTTCTATTTGAGCGTTTTCTTAATCCCGATCGTATATCGATGCCTGATATTGATATCGACTTTGATGATGAAGGGCGTGGTAAGGTGTTAAGGTGGGTAACCGAAAAGTATGGAAGTGAAAAGGTGGCTCATATTATCACTTATGGCACCATGGCAACTAAAATGTCTATTAAAGATGTGGCCCGGGTTCATAAGCTTAATCTCTCGGAGTCGAACCGACTTACTAAACTTATACCTGACAGGATTCCAAACAAAAAGCTTAATCTGGGAAATGCAATAGATTTTGTGCCTGAGCTGAAGGAAGCGGCTAATAGTAGCGACCCACTTATAAAAGATACGCTTAGGTATGCACAAATGCTTGAAGGCAACGTAAGGAGTACAGGTGTGCATGCTTGTGGTGTAATTATTGGGCAGACCGATATATCTGAGATTGTACCAATTAGTACTGCTGAAGATAAAGAAACAAAAGAGAAGTTGCTTGTAACTCAGTTTGAAGGTTCTGTTATTGAAGAGACAGGGTTGATAAAGATGGACTTTCTTGGTCTTAAAACTCTTTCGATTATAAAGGATGCCATTTTAAATGTTGAAATTAATAGGGGTATCAAAATTGATATCGACGAGATCGATATGGAGGATGAAAAGACTTATCAGCTCTATTGCGATGGACAAACTACAGGTACTTTTCAGTTTGAGTCTGCCGGCATGCAAAAATATCTCAAGGAGTTGAAACCAAGTAAGTTTGAAGATTTAATTGCCATGAATGCTTTGTACAGACCGGGACCAATGGAGTATATTCCTGAGTTTATTAAACG
>JAAZCL010000397.1 GCA_012513315.1 Bacteroidales bacterium
GATTGATGGGTATGAGGCTTTGGTTACAACTTTAGGAGACAAGCCTGTGTTGAGGTATGAAGATATAGTGATTACTCCAAATGATGATGGCAGCTTTGATGGTAAGCTTGTAATGGGAAATACAGTTAAGCCATACTTGGGAATAGGAATTGGAAGGACTATACCTAAAAACAGAGTGGGTGCTAGATTTGAGTTGGGGATGGTGTATCAGGGTGAATACTTATTATCAAGCCCTAATATAAATGAAACGGGTGACGTATGGTTTGATAGATTGACGGATGAATTGGATTTGCCTTTTTCGGAGAGTCTTTTAAAATGGTGGCCTATGCTTAATTTATCACTAACGTATAGAATTAATTGAGGAGTGCTTAAGCCATCTAATTAATTTTAGTACTTTATATTCTTAAAAAGGACTCGATTTTCTCGTGCCTCGTTTAGTCGTGTAAGAATTCTTTCGCGATCGTATTTGTCGTAATCCGAAATATCATTTCCCATTAGCATGCTCAATAACAAACGAAGTTCATCGTCTGAGAATTGTTGCATAATTTCATCAAAGGGTTCTTTTGACCCTATTTCGAAGCGTATAAATGCTAGACGAGATTTTGCAGTAGGGAAATCGGGTGCTAGTTCCAAAAGCTCTTCAAGGTAATTTGCAGCTTGAATATACTTCTCCTGAGCAACACAAACATTTGCTAATCTATCTAGTATATCTTCATTTTCTTCGGAAATTAAAGAGGCTTTTATATAGGCAGACTCTGCTGTTACAAAATCATTTTCGTTAAATGCCAACTCCCCTTCTAATAAGTAATAATCTAAGGTGTTTTTATCGGCTTCGGGAATTTGAAGGAATAGAGTTTTTGCATAATCAAATTCTTGTTTACTGATATAAACACTGGCACGTTTAGCAATAATACCTGCACTTCCAAACAGACTCTCTTTGAGATCGATAATATTATCCATTTCGTCGTACAGCTCTAAAGTGGCATATGCCTCTAGTAACGAGTCGTAAACCGACTCATCATGTGGCGATAGTGATAAGCATTTTCTGAATAGTTTTATCGACTCTTCTACATTATCATTTAGAAATAATGAAAGTGCCTTCATTTTCATTGCAGACATATCATTTTCTGTAATAGTGAGGGCAAAGTCGAATGCGTCTATGGCTTTATCATGCTGCTCGTTCATTGAATATAGTTTGCCGATATTAACCCATGCATCAAATGAATATGGATCGATATCGAGCAATTGATCGTTATACTCAATCGCTTTTATCATGTCTCCTTTCATTTCATATGCATAGGCAAGGTCAACTATAACATCAGTATTTGAGCTGTTTAACTTTAAACTTTCTTCAAGATATGCTATAGCGCGATTGAATTTATCTACATCATTTAGTAAATATCCCAACTCAGTTATAAAGTAATAAAAATCTTCTTCGGGCAGATCACGATCTAATATCTTAATGGACATCTTCTCAACCTCATCAAATTCAGACAGGTGCAAAAGAGCCTCTATCTTCAATAGTGAGTGTTCGATATCACTATCGTCAGAGGAGAACCTTAAATAATCGAGCGCTTCCTTATACTTAGAAGAAAGAATAAGTATTTTTGCTTTGGCAAGCATAAGTAAACCACTACCGGGATGAATTTTTAATCCCTCCTCTACAAGGGTCTCAGCCTCATCTTGATCGCCTTCGCCACTATAATACTCTACCAACATAGCAAACTCATCGGCATCTAAATATATATTTTTGCCAAGAGCTTGCATATTCTCATATTTCTCTACTAGTGATTCTAAATCCAGTTCGTTATCTTCCATATTTACAGGATTTATTTATCCACCTTTGTTCTTCCACGAATCTCTGAGTGCTACCGTACGATTAAATACTAAGTTTTGGGGTGTTGAATCTGTATCGATAGTGAAATATCCTATACGCTGAAATTGAAACCTATCGCCTGGCTTGGCTTCATTTAGGTACTCTTCAACTTTGCATCCTTTTTTTACTATTAGTGAATTGGGATTCATAAGATCTTTGAAATCTTTGTCTTTATCGGCTAATGGATCTTCAACCATAAAAAGCCTGTCGTATAGTCTTACCTCCGCATTGAGACTGTGTGCTACAGAAACCCAGTGAATTGTTCCTTTTACTCTACGGTTTGCTTCGGGCATACCACTTTTTGTTTGAGGATCATATTCGGCATAAACCTCAATAATGTTTCCTTCCTCATCCTTTTTGCAGCCGGTGCACTTGATAATATAAGCACTTTTTAGTCGCACCTCACTACCAGGTGTGAGTCTGAAATACTTTTTGGGAGCATCTTCCATAAAGTCGTCCCTCTCAATCCATAGCTCGTGCGAGAATTTAAGTTTTCTACTACCCATGGTTTCATCTTCCGGATTATTAATTGTCTCCATTTCTTCAACCAAATCTTCGGGATAGTTTGTAATGATAAGTTTGATAGGATCTATCACTCCCGAGACTCTTGTGACATGCTTATTTAAGTCTTCACGAACGGCAAATTCGAGAAGCGACATATCGTTGATACCATCGTATTTTGTATAACCAATGGAGTCAATAAAATTACGAATAGACTGTGGTGTGTATCCTCTTCTACGCATCCCCGTGAGGGTTGGCATACGCGGATCATCCCATCCCGACACTAGCTTCTGTTGCACAAGTTCAAGTAGCCTACGCTTACTCATTACAGTGTATGTGAGATTGAGACGATTAAACTCAATCTGTTTAGGACGATAATCAGTGTCGGCTAGTTGATCGAGGAACCAGTCGTATAACGGACGGTGCACTTCAAACTCTAATGTACATAGTGAGTGTGTAACGCCTTCGAAATAGTCTGATTCGCCATGTGCAAAATCGTACATAGGATAAGCTTTCCACTCAGTTCCTGTGCGATGATGTGGAATATGAATTACGCGATAGATAATTGGATCTCTCATGTGCATATTAGAAGAAGCCATATCAATCTTAGCACGTAACACCATCTTTCCTTCGGGAATCTCACCACTATTCATTTTATTAAATAGCTCAAGTGTTTCCTCTTTGGGACGGTTACGAAATGGACTTTCGGTGCCGGGTGTAGTAGGTGTGCCTTTTTGATTGGCTATTTCTTCTGCCGACTGCTCATCGATGTATGCTTTGC
>JAAZCL010000398.1 GCA_012513315.1 Bacteroidales bacterium
TGCCATTGCAGCTGCTACCGTTTCGGCAACATTATCTGCCACTTCAAACCTAGCACGGCATGGTGTACTTTCAAAAGGGAGCACCTATCTTTCTCAACTTGCAGATATAAAAGCCATTGCATTTGACAAAACAGGAACACTCACCAAAGGAAAACCAGAAGTTACAAATTACTATTTTTCAGATGCCATAAACAAAGATTATATAATTGATATAATTGTAGCCCTAGAAAAAGAATCAACTCCCCCACTTGCAGATGCCATCCTTCAAAAGTTTGAACCTAAAAACACACTAAATATTAACACCACCAACCATATTGGCAAAGGACTCGAAGGCAATTACAATAATAAAAACTACCGTATTGGCAAACCAACCGCTTTTGAGAAAACGTCAGATGAATACATCAATCTAAACCACAAATGGTCGTCTAACGGAAACACAGTTGTATATGTAGCAGAAGACGAAAATGTAATCGGAGTAATAGCATTAATGGACACACCAAGAGAAGAAGCCAAAACAACCATAAGCTACTTCCAGAAACTTGGAATCCACACCACCCTAATCACCGGCGACTCAGAAATAACAGGCCAATCAGTTGCTCGCGACCTAGGAATAGACGAAGCCATCACAAATGTAATGCCCCATGACAAGTCCAACATAATAAGCAGCCAAAAGAAAAAATATGGAATAACCGCAATGGTAGGCGATGGAGTAAATGACGCACCCGCTCTGGTTAATGCCGATGTAGGCATAGCAATGGGCGATGGTACCGACGTTGCAGTAGAAGTATCCGACTTGGCATTAATTCACAACGATATCTCAAAACTAGTACATGCACATAAAACCTCCACTAAGATGAAACGGGTTATCTGGCAAAACATCTTCATCTCCATGGGAGTAGTTGCCTTTTTAGTTACCGCAACCTTCACAAACCTCACCGATATTACCACCAGCGTAATTTTTCATGAAGGAAGCACACTTGTAGTAATACTTAACGGACTTAGGTTATTGCGTTAAGATAGTAATCTCAAACAGAGAATCTTTTGCTAACAACTACAACTCTACTGAAAATGTTTCGGTCCCAATCTTCTTTTTCCCGGTATTATACAGCGTAACCATATAATTCTTGAAGTTTCGCGAGCTGGGATCAAACTTAGTAGATAAACTCAATTCTGTTTTCTCATAAGGCTGCAGAGCCTTTACTTTTCCCGATGCAATAAGTTCTGTTTTGCCATTATCGTCAACACCTTCAATCCTCATTGTAGTACTACCAGATGCCACCTGACCAAAATTCTCCACTTCAATTAAGCAGTTTACCCCCCTTTCAGTTTCAATAAAACTGGGCGCCCTCGCCGAAAGCACAGGCTCAATATAATCAACATACGGCAAGCGGGCATAACCATACAACATATCACCGTTTGTATACTTACCTATTAACTTTGGCGCAAACTCATCAGAATCAACACCATTACCATTGCCGTCGAAAGTTACAATCAGATCGCTACAATCATCTTCAGTTTTCATAACCCTGCAACCACCCCCAAAGTTTACCGCCGACGATGCCCCAAAACGCAACGATGAAATATCGATATCCGCTTGCGGATCAAATCCCTCCTCAGCATGTATTTTAAGATTTATTTGTTTGGTCTTAGCAGTTATAGGCTTCTTATCAGTAATTGTTAATAACACTCCCGGGTTAAGGGGGATGCCTATATTTTTAGAACTATAATTATCAAAAGGTTTATCCTCATGCTTTAAAGAATCGATGACAGCAAAATTAGCTTGTATAGCCCTTCCATAATCATCTTGCAACATCTTTATACGCTCAAATTTAAACCAATCTTCCACATGCCCATCACTGTGCACAGCAATTCCAGGAGCGTAAGCTTGACCTGGATCAACCACCCAATTAACCCCATCCTTAGAGCGAAGATACCATGCAATGCGCCCTAGCCAGTCGTTCACAATCATATGATACTGTATGTGATCTTTCCAGATAACCGGATCTTCAAACTCACCATCAACATCTGGATAAACACTCTTATCTGTAATCTGATTATAAGTCGATAGTCCGTCACGACTAACCCAAATGCCACCTCCACGACAAACCATTACAAAAGAACCATCCTCACGCTTTGCAAACGAAAGATTCGAAAGCCCTTCAATAATCGGTCTATCACGTGCATCAAACTCAAACTGACCATACTCCCAATTATCAGATAAATTATCAGATAAATACCTACCACCTATAACATAAAGCACATAACGATTATCATTAAGCCTATACACCTCCGGATTATGCCCCTTGCCAATCAAATTGTGTTGTTTAAAAGGACCGGTTGGATTATCACTAACAGTGTTAAATACATAAGAGTTAGGCCATTCCATATGCCCTTTTGGAGATGACTCCAACCAACCACAAACCATCAAATGGTAAAGCCCATCATCATCCTTAACAATATTTCCACCCCA
>JAAZCL010000044.1 GCA_012513315.1 Bacteroidales bacterium
ACATCATATTGCAGAAGCACCTCAAGATTCAAATCGCGAGCACGCTTAAACGGTCCATCAAGAAGCGTTACATCAGAAATCGGGAACTCGTTGTTATACAATTTCTCCTGTGCATTTATATAAGTATAGCAGATAAACAGTGCTACAAACAACCCGATAGTTTTTATATTCATTCTTTTCATTTTTTTTAATTCTGTCTTTCAATAATATCTAGAAACCGTAATCTAAGTGCAGATATTGTAACAAGTACAAGTACAAGTTTAGTTAATTTATTTGTAAAAAGCCCTATTTTGACAAACTATCTTTCACAACCCATATGAGAATTGGCAATATTATAATGGTAACGGGTGGAGTGCAAACTCGCAAGATGCAGCAAAGCTAGAAGGTCTGTCAACAGTACCTGTTTCGTCGCAGTTCAATGTCTTTAAGTTGCGAGACAAATATGTATTTCTTACACAGAAAAAGAGATTCAATTCCGGAGAGATATATACTTTTATAGCTGACAGCCCTACAGGTCCTTGGAGAAACATAAAAAAAATAACCCCCAACACAATCGATGGGGGTTATACATAACATAAAAACAGATGTAGTATAATCTACTCTATAACATCCAATTCAATAACACCCAAATCAACAACCTCACCAACTTTCACCACAATATCATCAATCGCCTCATCCACATACGAGGTAGACTCATCAGCAACAACAGTCAAGTCCCACATCGCAGGAGCCAGACCGGGGAATAGGAAGAAACCATCATCCTCTGGGATAGATATCAGCGTGTCACCATCATTCACTATCTGAACGTATGCAACACCCACTGTCTCCACTCTGGCAGGCAAAGCAATACCCTTAATCGAACCACCAAAAGCTTCAGCATAAGTACGAATTACAGGCTTCAACCCGTATGAACCGTTACCTCTTGCCACAACTGAGCGCGCCGCATCAAAGTCCATCACAAAACTATAAGCCACCCCCGGCAGCAATGTCTGGTGCAGATTCAGCTTAATACCACTCTGCTGTGCCGACGGCGTATCCAAATCATACTCCACACCATCAACCACCACACTATTGTTCTCACCAAGCATCAATCTAATTTGAGAAATGTCACCTGCAGGAATATCACCACCCGCAAGTAAAACAGTATTCCCATTACGCAAGTCAAGCAAATTATAAACACCCGGATTATTAATATTCAAATCAATCCAGTCGCCATCAGCGTCACCACCGGCAACACCCACACTAACGCCACGAATATCAACATTCACCTCATCATAATTCAAAGCAGGAGCATCAGTCAGTTTAATCTGAATAGATGCTTTTTTCTCATTCACATCATCATTGATATCACAGCCCACAGCACCCCACAGCATCGCCAACGATGCCAGTGCCAGTAAGCCGGTCTTAAAAATTCTTCTTTTCATAACTGTTTGGTTTTAATTAAAAATAGTTTGTTCATTTCAATAACACTACAACTATAACAACTCTATACAAACAAAATGTTTACCTCTCACAGTTAAAGATATAGAAGAAGGTTTAATCTTAATAACATTTCTTGCGAAATTACCAATCCATCCACAAAGCAACTTTCTCAAGTTGTCGTTCTGCTGCACGCCGGTTAAACGCAGCGCCAAGAGCACCCAAATCATGATGCTGGTTTACACCCTTAAGTTCAATAATCTCACCATTTACCAAAACACCCTCATCAGGATTAAACTGAAGATCCCTTATACCGAAGCTAGTTTCGTACCTATCAACAACCTTATTATCTTGTTTTAGAGTGGTTACGGCCTGATATAGATTAGGAGTTTGAGTAGGTTTTGGCCCCCATAACTTCGGGTTATTAATCTCAGTGGTAAGTTTAGTTTTATCTCTTTCTCCAGGGTTCAGAGAAATCACCGAATCAGAAAAACGATTGATACTTTTCTCCCCTTTAACTCCCAAGCTATCCAACTCAAATATTTCTGTTTCTATTGTTACCTCTACTACCGATTTGGAATCATTATTTACACTTATTTCAAGGTCTACCATTGCTGATGCCGAAGAGACCTCACTTGTTGTTATATACGTACCCCATTGACCGATGTGTATGGGGTGTGTTTTGATAAGCCAAACATTTCTGTAGATTCCTGCACCCGGATACCAGCGTGAAGAGTAGTTAGGGTTGTCGATGCGAATAGCCAGCTGGTTGTCCTCTCCATAACGAATATATGGAGTAAGATCTAGCTGCCACGAGTTGTAGCCATAGG
>JAAZCL010000399.1 GCA_012513315.1 Bacteroidales bacterium
ATATAAGCATCTTTAATTTTTTGTCATGTACTTTTACACCGCACGATAAAAATCTAGACCCCAACTGTTCTATAGATAGCTAACGTACTCTTAAGAGTACAATTATTTAATTTAAACACCAATCACTATGAGAACAGTCAGTGGTCTAGACGTCCATAAAGATAGCATATTTATGTGTATCTTGGATGAACAAGGTAAAATAATTGAAGAGAAATTTGGAGTAAGCACCCGTGAGATTAACCGACTCAGAGAAGTTATGAAATCACACTATGTAACTGAAGTGTGTATGGAAAGCACTGGTATTTATTGGATGCCTATTTGGCGATTGTTGGAAGATGACTTTTATTTACGGTTGGTTAATCCACAGTTTCTAAAACAGCTTCCAGGTCGTAAAAGCGATGTGAAAGATGCCCAATGGATTGCAACGGTAGTGCTTAAAGGTTTGGTTCGTGACAGCTTCGTTCCAGATGGCAACATCCAAAGTCTGCGACAATATGGACGGCGAATCAACGAAATAAACAAGGACTTAGTGCGTAGTGAACAGCGCATCGACATGATTTTACAACGCTGTAACATCCGTTTAAGTAATTGCGTTTCTCGCACCAAGAATAAAAGTTATCGCAAAGTGGTAGAGGCCTTGATAGCGGGAGAAAGTTCAGCTGATGTGCTTGTCAATTTAATCCATGGGCGTACTGTCAATCGGCATGGACGATCTGCAGTACATGACGCTCTTGAGGGTTTTATAAGGCAAAGTGACAGAGACTTACTAAAGCAATACACGCAAATGTTAGATGCACTTGAAATACAAAAACAGGAATGTATTGATTCAATGGTTCAAATGTGTCAAGAACTTTACCCCAAAACTTTTTCTTTTTTATTGAGTTTGCCAGGCATTAAACTTATCTCGGCAGCGATCATCATTTCAGAGATAGGCGACAATATGAAACTATTTGCTACAGCAGCAGCCCTTGTGTCATGGGCAGGACTCAGACCACGCAACGATGAAAGCGCAGGAAAAATTAAGAGCCGCAAAATAACACACGGGAACAAGTATCTAAGAAAAGCTTTAATGGAATGTGCATGGGGTGCGGCTCGAACTAAAGGCTCCGTATTTTACTCGCGTTTTTGGCATTTAAGAGGAATGAAGAAACATCACAATGCTGTTATCGTAGCCATTGCAAGACAGTTACTAACCATCATTTGGACATTGCTTACAAAACAAGAAAACTTTGATACTCAGTATCACCTAAAAACCTACACTTGCTCTTATAACTGACAATCAGTATATAAGAGCAGGGTGCGAATAGTTTGTAAAGTCTTTATATTTGTGGTGGTTAGACCCCGTTTTGCAAACTGACTGTGGCAAACTATTTGATTTGAACACCGATAAGAACCAGAGAGTTCGCAGAGGAAATTAATTTAAAATGATGAAAGAGTCTTTTTCTTTTATCCGAGTCTTTATTGCAGTATTACTTAAATACTAATTTGCAAAACGTTTGTTTGCAACAAACACTTAGGGGATTTATAAAGGAAATATAAGAAAAAAAGAGGTGATATTTTTATGTGAGATTTAAAAGTATGCTTCCATTATAATGATATATAGTTCAAAATCTTGCTCAACTGTATATACAAAGTAATATTTTTACAACATATTCCCCATCTATATTAACTAATGCACAAATACCAATATAACAAACTATCTATAAAACAGGCACTTTAACCTTGCCGAGTAGAATCACAGACCATTATTTAAACTATATTCACTAGAATTATAACGATATATAAAAAGTATATTATTATCTTTGAGAATTAGAACTATGCGAACTAGAGAAGTAACAATGAAAATATATAAATTAATAATTTTGACGCTTTTGTTTTTTCCAACTGTGCTTTTTAG
>JAAZCL010000400.1 GCA_012513315.1 Bacteroidales bacterium
GATATAGGTATTTACATTGCCAACTTTACCCGATAGCTTACTAAAAAATGAATCTTTAAAACTTGCCATTATATTTGATTTATTAATACTTACAAGATAATGAAAATTAGTTAAATATCAAAGAGATATAGTCCCAATTTGCGCTATGTTTGACATATAATTCACTTAAGTTTTCCTTATTGTAACATAAGGCAACCATAAGGCAACCATAAGCAAACCATAAGGCAACCATAAGTTAACTATAAGGGATATATGCGATAAGATTGTTTCTCTTCGAAATGGGACACAATTTTGTGAAAAGTAACAGTTCTTTCTATACCGAGAGAACGGTTTTCTATAAATAAAATGAGGTGTTTTATAAAACCGGAAGGTTCAGCAGGCATTCTTGTCCTAGGTGCAAACAGAATCAATCGTTTACATTATATATAAATGTAAACGCAAACACCAAAAAGCTTGAGTATGGATACAATCTTGCAGATTATATTATGGAAAAGAGGTATTTAACAGCAAGTACATGGGTAAAACATTATACCAATAGGCAAATGCTTGGAAAAAAGAATACAAAATAGTGACTATTCTGCTTAAATAAAGTAAAAAGAAATTTATAGTAGAAAAGCTTTCGGTATATTTGCACAATAGTAATAATTTTCAGCAATTTAGGTATCATTAATGAAATTAATTGTTAAATAATACAGTACGTTCAGTGTTATTGCTATTTAAATTCAATTCATAATAAAATGATTAAAAAAGGAACGTTAGAACTCATAAATAATACGCCTCTGCTAGTTTTGGATAAGATTATTGCAGATAAAGTTATATACGCTAAGGCAGATTACCTTCAACCTGGTGGAAGCGTGAAGGATAGGGCAGCATATCAGCTAGTTAAAGATGCTTATGAAAGAGGTGATCTGAAAAAAGGGCAACCTGTAGTTGAGATGACAAGCGGAAATATGGGTGCGGGAATGGCTGTTGTTTGTAAGCAATTTGGGAATCCATTCTATGCTGTAATGTCTGAGGGAAACAGCATTGAAAGGCGTAAGGCATTGAAAGCACTTGGGGCGGAAATTATACTTACCAAACAAATTGACGGAACTATAGGGATGGTAACGGGTAAAGATATTAAATATGCTGGCGAAGTTGCTCGTGAGTATGCTAAAGAAATTAATGCTTTTTATGCGGATCAATTTAATAGCCCCTCGTGTTTAACTGCACACTATAATACTACGGGACCAGAGATTTGGGAAGACTTGCCCGAGGTTGAAGCGTTTGTTTCGATAGTGGGTAGTGGAGGAACTTTTATGGGTACATCTAAGTTTTTGAAAGAGAAAAATCATGCGATAAAATGTATAGCTGTTGAACCCGAGAATACTGCCATATTAAAAACAGGTGAAATAAAATCGGCTAAACATATCATTCAGGGTACAGGGTATGGATTTATACCGCCGCACTGGGAAGATGGTTTGGCAGATGAAATTATAACTGTTTCTGATGATGAGGTTCGCGAAATGACAGTGAGGTTAAGTGTAGAGC
>JAAZCL010000401.1 GCA_012513315.1 Bacteroidales bacterium
ATAAGCATTCCTACGCATACAAACAGACTTCTAAGCCTTATAATTTGACAAGCTTTACCAATATGGTAAACTTCACCCAAAATGATGAAATAGCAAATTACACACTCACTGGTGATAAGGTAACAGGTCTAACTATTACCACCTATCTCAACGAGCGGGATACTTATAACCAAGAGAATCCCCGTACCTCCGTTGAGTTAAGCCTGCCTTACATTAGCGATGGTCCTCTACCCCCGCCTGAGTTTGGCGATGAGAACTATAAACTACCATTGCCAACTACTATCGAGCGCAACACATGGTACGTATACGATATTGAAATTTGATATATCAATTATAAAAGAAAGTATATACGATATGAATACTATAAAGAGTAATTGCAATATTTATACTAGTTTTACAACACTTCTCTTAGTGTTAGTAGGATTATTAATGTTGCCGAAATTATATGCCGAGGGATCGAAAGATATATACCCAACAGTAACAGAAGGAGGTAGAGCTTATCTACGTGCAAGTACAAGTACTTCTGTTGCATTCCCTTTTCCAAACTTAGGTACTCATTTTGTATATGCCGAGGCTGGGGAACAAATTGCAATCGCTACAAATGCACAGTCGGGGCAAACTGGTGATGATGCTAGAATTAGACTATATCATCCAAATGGCACTTCCATAAGTCTCAATATTACTTTAAATAATGGTAATATCAGCAATAGAAGTGCTGAATTAGCAGGTCCCAGACTTCCGGGACAAGGAAACGGAGGAAATAGATATCTGCCCATTTACTATACTGTACCTGCGGGAGGAGCGGGTATTTATAAAGTTGAGTTTAGAGGTACTTCCGGTAACACAACCGGAGAGAACAGATATAGCTATTCTGCTGCTACTTCCTGGCCATCAGCGGTGAGTAATAGTACTTATCTTATTGCTTGGGATATCTCCGTTGCCAAACAAACCGGAAGTTCATGGGGTTGGGTAGATGGGCGGGTTTATACAAACGTGTTAAATATGGATAACCCATCGTTCAACACTAGTAATACTTCAGAATTTATATCCAACAGTGGTTTCCACGGCAAATTTAAAGTTCTTACTCGTGATGGTTACGTGTATAATGTAGACAACAATGGTAGTCAAGGTTTGAGCTTTACATTTATGGTTAATAATAGAGGGTTTCATCAAGAAGGAAATCCTAATGACCCTTCTTATAAAAGTATTGCGGCTCCAAATGCTGCCTCTGTTCAAAATCGTTACCATAATCCCAACAATGCAGACGCCGAAGCTGCAGTAACGCATAAGATATTTTATAACTTACCGGACCAGAATATGCCTGAAAGTACAACTGGTGGTCCCATTGGTGCCCAGGAAACATGGTTAAAGCCTCAAGAGAAGGATTTGAATGTTGAGGAGATTAAAGTAGTAGGAGTGGATGGCAGTGAAAATAAACTAGGGAGTAAGGGTGCATTTATAGAGTTCTTTAATGAGAGTGGCGGTGATTACTATATTGAGATTAGTCCAATATCAGGTTCTAGTACTTTTTTTCCAAAACGATTATTGAGTGGATCAAGTAAGTTTGGAGAAAATAGGATTTATTGGGATGGTAAAGACGGAGCTGGAGAACCTTTGCCAAATGGACTTGCAGATGTTAATATAGCGTTAAAGTTAAGAGGTGCAGAAGTACATTTCCCATATATTGATATGGAGTTGAATCATAATGGTATCATTATTGAACTTTTGAATAAGGTTACTAATTATACTTCTGTTATTTCAGATAAAGTGTTTTGGAATGACAGTGATATTGGAAATGGTGGGGGTAATAATGGTTCAAAAACAAATCCCAGAAATGCTAGTCATACTGTTTTATCTGCAGGAACATCAAGTAATACAAATGGTCATATTTGGGGAATAAACTCTAATAACACATCCGGAACCTTCGGAGACAATCATGGTATGGATACTTGGACTTTCATTGAGGGTAATTCAATTTCTATAGATTTTAAAGTGGATGTTAGGATTGCAGATTTATATACTGAAATTGAATCATACTTGGTTAATGGAGATTCATCTTCCTTCGCAACGATAGACGATAAAATCACATATAAAGTAGTAGTTGGAAATAAAGGACCTAGCGATGTAGAAGATGCGCCATTTACCTTTAGGCTACCTTCCGGTTTTGTTCCCGATGAAATTATTATACCGGTTTTCACAGGTAATGGATGCGGAACAGAATCGGTAGAGTT
Source organism: Bacteroidales bacterium (assembly GCA_012513315.1). Taxonomy (GTDB): domain Bacteria; phylum Bacteroidota; class Bacteroidia; order Bacteroidales; family Dysgonomonadaceae; genus Proteiniphilum. Next base: position 2,232 of record JAAZCL010000401.1, read on the forward strand.
AAGCTATGATGAGGTCACTCAGACTTTTGTTTCTAAACTCAATTTGCCTAACGAATGTAAGATTACCTATACCTTCAACGCTACAGTAACGGAATCGTCGGACCCCGACGATACCGAAGCGGTTGCCGGTATTCTTCGTCCTAACGACGTAACCGACCCAAACGCTACCAATAGTAGCGACCCATCGAAGCCTACGTACGTACTTCCTTCTGGGCGTACGTGGGATGATCTTTGGAAATATCCTGACGACTGGCCTCATGCCGACGATGTAGATAACTACTATATACCTCCTTTCAGCGCGGAATTTGAATGCCAATATAACTCGGGTGAAGATTGTAACAATATTGATAGGGAGAAAGTGGCTTTACATCGTATAAGTGATCTTGAAATAGTTAAATCTGTAGATAAGTCCATCCCAGAAGTTGGTGAAACAATAACCTTTACTTTAAAGGTTATCAATCATGGTCCACATAAGGCAACTGGTATCTTTGTTACTGATACTGTTCCTTCTGGATTCTCAATAGGTACTATAAATAATGGCGGAACTGTTGCAGGTAATATAATAACATGGAATATCTCCGACTTGCTAAAAGGTGACTCTACGCTTGTAAGCTTTGAGGCAATGGTTTTGAGTAGTGGTTCTTATGTGAACATTGCCACCGTAACCGGTAAAGGTGAGGATCCCAACCCGGATAATAATACTGATACAGCAACTGCTTCACCAAAAAATAACTATTGGATAGGTGGTAAAAGCGGTGCACCCAATGATTGGGACAAAGTGGAGAACTGGACGGGCGGCTATGTGCCTGATCCGGGAGAGGATATAGAGTTTGCAACAGAAGTAAATAACCCAACCGTAAGTGGCAACCTAATGTCGGGACCCGCGAAGGATAACCTTTACCTGGGGGATGGGACTGCCGTATTCGACCGTGTTATCGGTGACCTGATCAATGATTCGGACAAAGATCTGTGGGTGACGATAGGTGACCAGTTGACAATCAATGGTATAGTGAAAGATGAAAACTCCGATAATGGAACGATTGTAGTGAAAGCTGATCCAGAGGATGAAAAGCCGAGTGGTACTCTTATTTTTACTAACCCCGATAACAACCAAAACGTAGACGCTGTAGTGGAATTCTATAACAGAGCATACGATTGTGCGGATTGCGGATTTTATACTAGTAGTTGGCAATATTTTGGTATTCCGGTGAAAGAATCAAATTTCCCTAATGATCACGTTGAAGGCAACGAAACAGTCAATCAATGGGTGGAACCGTTTAATGGTAATAAATGGCAAGCGGCACCTTATGCTCCCGATTCTAATTTAAAAGCTTTTAAAGGGTATCAAATTACTAACGACGAAAAGACACAGCCAACTGATGTTTATAGTTTCACCGGCACGCTTCATGTAGGAGATGCTTCCGTAGTAATTACAAGAACTGACAACGTGAATTATACCGGAGCTAACTTAGTGGGTAATTCCTACACAGCAGCAATTCCTATCAGTGACGACGCGATGTTATTTCCAATCGGTGTTCAGCAGACAGTGTACTTGTTTAATACCGGTACAAGGGACGAGTGGCGTAAGCTAAACGGTACGGCTATCAATCAGGCTGGTTATCGTAGCGGACAATATTTAGCAGTACCTGTAAATCATGGAGGTACACCTCATTTCCCGGATAGGATACCGTCAATGCATGCCTTTATGGTGTTTGCTGAATCCGGAACAG
>JAAZCL010000402.1 GCA_012513315.1 Bacteroidales bacterium
ATATATCGGCATCTAGCAGTCCCACCTTATAACCCTTTTGAGCTAAAGCAACTGCTAGGTTAGTACATACAGTGCTTTTTCCTACTCCTCCTTTCCCAGAAGCTACGGCGATTATGTTTTTTACACCTGGTAGTAATTCGGGTAGTTCGGGTCGGGGTGCTTGTCTCGACTTAACACTAATGTTTCCTATTATATCAATGTCTTTATCTACTGATAGAATTGCCTGTTCGGCCATCTTTACCAATGATCTTATAAAGGGGTCATTTACTTTTTCGGTGACTAGCGAGAAGGTTACCTTCATACCGTCGATTTTGATATCATCTGCTACCATTCCAGCAGAGACTATGTCCTGACCGGTGCCAGGGTATCGCACGTTTTTAAGTGCATCAATAATAAGCTGTGGATATATTGCCATAATTATAATTATTCAGTTCGTCTATTGCGTCCAAAACTTCTGTATTCATCTTTTTCGATTTCTACTTCCGATTCAATCCATTCTTGATCTTTTGAACATAGAAATTTGATATACTTAATGTTTAAACCTCGTTCGAGCCACTGTTGTTCATAAAAAGTTTGTATACCTAGAATCTTATCTTCGGGGTTTGAACTATATAGATCCTTGGTATCGAATAATACCGTTAGGTTGTTTGCCTTAATCATTTCTTTGGTATAGCCATACATAAAATTACTATCTGTTTTAAGATGGATTACTCCATCAGCTTTTAAGATTTTGCTATACTCTCGCATAAAACGTGTAGATGTGAGCCTTTTATTAACTTTTTTCATCTGAGGATCGGGAAAAGTAATCCATATTTCAGATACTTCACTCTCTGAGAAAAAGTTGTTTATTAGTTCTATGTGTGAACGTAGGAAAGCTGCATTACTCAGTTTTTCGTTTATAGCTTGAGTGGCTCCTGACCACATTCTGGCACCTTTAATATCGATACCAATAAAGTTGCATTCAGGGAACTTGCGTGCAAGTCCTACGGTATATTCACCTTTGCCGCATCCAAGTTCTAATATTATGGGGTTATCGTTTTTAAAATAGGTGTGCCACTTCCCTTTAAGAGAAAATCCTTCTTCCTTCAACTTCTCGTAAGGCGAATGGAAAACATTTTCGTAGGAGGCCATCTCGGCAAATTTGGTCAATTTATTCTTTGCCATCAATTTAAATTTCAAATAATCATAGTAAAGGACACTGTCTTGTTTAACTCAACAATGAATTAAGTACATAACAAAAGTAATATTTAAACGTTAAAAAGCGAAACTTTTATTAATGAAACAACCTTAATAATAAAGATGTTTCTTTTGATTTTATGCTCCATTTCAAAAAATAACTCTATCTTTGTTAATAACCGTAACAATTATCTACTTAAGACCAAATAAGACATACCTAATCAATAAATTTAATTATATGCAAGTGAATAACATAATGTCTCAACTAGAGGCAAGGCATCAAGGCGAATCAGAATTCTTACAGGCCGTAAGAGAAGTTTTAGATTCAATAGAAGAGATTTATAATCAGCATCCAGAATTTGAAAAGGCGGGCATAGTAGAGCGAATAGTGGAGCCCGACCGTGTTTTTACTTTTAGAGTACCATGGGTTGATGACAATGGCAAGGTTCATGTTAATATTGGATATCGTGTACAGTTTAACGGGGCAATTGGCCCATACAAAGGTGGTATCCGTTTTCACCCGTCAGTTTCATTATCTTCATTGAAGTTCTTAGGATTTGAGCAAACATTTAAGAATGCACTAACATCACTGCCAATGGGTGGTGGTAAGGGTGGCTCGGACTTTAACCCAAAAGGGAAATCGCAGGCCGAGATAATGCGTTTCTGCCAAGCATTTGTAATGGAGCTATGGAATGTAATTGGTCCTGATACCGATGTTCCTGCAGGCGATATTGGCGTAGGAGCAAGAGAGGTGGGTTATATGTATGGTATGTATAAAAAGCTTGCAAGAGAGCATACCGGTACGTTTACAGGCAAAGGAATGTCATTTGGTGGTTCAGTTTTACGTCCCGAAGCTACCGGTTTTGGTGCTTTGTACTTCGTAGAAAAGATGTGCGATGAGTATCTTATACCTTTGAAGGGCAAGACTATTGCCGTGTCGGGATTTGGAAACGTAGCATGGGGGGCTGTAACAAAAGCAACTGAGTTGGGTGCAAAGGTAGTAGCAATATCAGGTCCCGATGGTTATATTTATGATGAAGATGGAGTTAACACCCCAGAAAAGCTGGCATTTATGCTTGAGCTTCGTAATTCAGGTGAGGATATTGTTGCTCCTTATGCAGATGAGTATCCCAGATCTAAGTTCTACGCAGGAAAGAAACCCTGGGAATGCAAGGTTGATATTGCTTTGCCATGCGCAATTCAAAACGAATTGAATCTTGAAGATGCAAAGACACTTAAAAGCAATGGAGTAATACTTGTTGCAGAGGTTTCTAATATGGGTTGCACAGCAGAAGCAGTTGATTTCTTTATAGAAAACGAGATGTTGTTTGCACCAGGCAAAGCTGTTAATGCAGGAGGCGTTGCTTGTTCTGGCTTAGAAATGACTCAGAATGCAATGCACATTTCGTGGGATAAAGAAGAGGTGGATCGTTGGTTGCATCAGATAATGAGCAATATCCATACACAGTGCGTTGCTTACGGGAAAAAAGGTGAATACGTTAACTATGTTAAAGGAGCCAATATTGCAGGTTTTATGAAAGTAGCCGATGCAATGATGGCACAGGGCGTTGTTTGATAATAAAACTAATTAACTCTAATAATAAAAGCAGGAGGAAAGTTTAATTTCCCCCTGCTTTTGTTATTATAATGAGATAATTTCTGTAATTATTACTAGATAATATGATTATAATTATTGTTTAGAGACTTCTAATACTGCATTGTCGTTTCCAGCAGATAAGTCGACAGTAAAAACA
>JAAZCL010000403.1 GCA_012513315.1 Bacteroidales bacterium
CCGCCCTTCTTTATAAAATGTCCCGGTTGGATTTAATTCCAATCGGGACTTTTTTTGTTGAATTAAGCAACAAAAAAGTAGTATTTCAATATTATGTAATTCATTTATTGATTAATATAGATATATTTGTATAGTATAATTATATATTACATTTAAAATCACAGTTATGAAAAAATTCCTTATTTTATCATCAGTACTATTATTATCCCTAATTTTTCACAGTTGCAGTAGTGATAAACCAGATAATTTACCTGTTAGCATTAATGCAACTGCGGAAAAGACATTTACTATAATTGCAGCTGCTGGAAGCGTAACTTCTCAAAATGTAACTTTTACAATTGATGATTTTGCTGCACTAAAAGATTACAAAAAGTATGTTGAATCTGGTCTTATACAAACAAGCTCTTATATTGAAGTAAAAGGAATTACTGGAGAAGCAGAGCTCGCTAATGTAAAATTATCGATGAATAGAGATTCTAAAAAGAATATTATTCTTCAAGATATCAATAGTAATAAAAAATATCAAGAGCTGCCACAGCTTACCTTTTTGCAATTTATTATTGATGAAATAGCTACTAGAGATTCATCTACGATTAAACTGGAGTATAAGGCTAATAGTAATATAACATCACCTGTTACAATAACTATATATTTAAACTCACGCTTTAATTTGTAAAAAGACTGATGTTTTGGTTATACTTTGGCACGACACATAAAGATTAATTTGTTATTTTACTGTGATATTATTAACTATTTCTTCTGCTTGTAATGCATTTATTTTCTCCATTAAAGCAGGAAGGTCTCTTTCATTAATTTCACCTTCAAGTGTTACAACTCCATTTTGAACTGTTGCGGTTACAGTATTATGATCTTTCAAAGCTTCTTGAATGCCTGAGTTTAAAGAGTTATCTAGGGCGGTGTAATCTGGTGCTGGTGGCACTACCTGAAGTTGATTTATAACTGTAGTTACATGATTAACTTCAGCAATTTGATTTTCTGCATAAGTTTTAATTGCATCATCTTGAACAACACCGGTAATGGTGGCTACACGATTTTGAACTAAGACTTGAACTCCTGTTAGTTCGGGGTTAGATGCAATGACTTCTTGTGCATCTGATTGGATGTCAGCATCACTAACATTGTTACATGATATTGCGAAAACTCCTAAGAGGAATATCAGTGTAATCATCGATAATGAATTAGATAGTTTCATAATTTTCATTTTTTAGTTAAGTAATTTTGTTTGTTATTAAAACAACTGTTTTAAATATCGTATTATTTACGATACTAATTAAACAAATAAACTTTCCAAAAAGTTTAGAAACCACCTTATTACGTATTAATTAGATTAGAATATTTTTGTGTACTTATGGCAATAGGGGGTACCACCTTTGGCTTGATAGTATTGTTGATGATAGTTTTCAGCTACCCAAAATTCCGAGGCGGGTTTTAACATTGTGGCCACTCTATAACCCCTTTTTGTAAGGTCATTGATATATCTTTCTGCTATAGTTTTTTCAGTAGCGTTTGTATAAAATATGCACGATAAGTATTGAGGGCCGATGTCAGGACCTTGTCCATTTGTTTGAGTGAAATCATGAGTTTCAAAGAAGAGTTTAACCATCTCTTCATAATTTGTTATACTTGAGTCAAAGACTACTTCGGTTGTTTCGAGATGTCCAGTGTTTTTTTGACAGACTTGTTCATAAGTTGGATTCTCAACATGTCCTCCCATAAATCCAACGTTAGTTTCCTTTACACCAGGTGCTTTCATGAAAAAGTATTCTGTTCCCCAAAAGCATCCGGAAGCAAAATATGCTGTAATAACTTTTTGTTCTTTTTCTACAGGTATAAATTTCATTGAAATTGAATTTACACAGTGACGTGTTTGTTTGTCTGTAAATCCTTCTCCTAAGAAAACATGACCCAAATGCGCTCCACATGTATTACAAAGAATTTCAGTTCTTTGCCCGTCGGCATCACGTACTCGTTTCACTGCTCCTTCTATTTCATCATCAAATGAGGGCCAACCACAATGTCCATCAAATTTTGATTCGGAATTGTATAATGGTGTATTACATCGTTTACATACATATGTTCCTGCTTCATAATTATTTACATACTCACCAGTATACGGTATTTCTGTGCCCTTATGAATTATGATTCTTTCTTCTTCAGGTGTTAATTCATTAAATTTCATAGTTATTGCGTGATTAATTGTTGTTTGATTTTCTTTTTGATTATTCTGTGCACACATATTGAAAAAAAGAGTTGCAAGTATAAATAATATATATATCCTTTTCATATACCTCATTCTTTAATTGTTTGAATAAAAGAGTCTGAAAGTTCATATTGGCACTATAAATTATACAGTTTCAGTCTCTTTATCTTTTTCAAAGTTAGAAACTTTCTATAAATTTTGTAACTTTGCAAGCTTAAAAATAAATAAATCAAATATTGCTCATTATGAACATGAATTATTCAACTGAACTTAATTATAAAGTAGCAGATATATCACTTGCCGATTTCGGAAGAAAAGAGATAGATATTGCAGAACATGAAATGCCAGGTTTAATGGCTATACGTAAAAAACATGCTAGTGAGAAGCCATTAAAAGGTGCTCGTATAATGGGATCTTTGCATATGACTATTCAAACTGCTGTTCTAATTGAAACATTAGTTGAGCTTGGAGCTGATGTTAGATGGGCAAGCTGTAATATATTCTCTACACAAGACCATGCTGCCGCTGCAATTGCTGCTGCCGGTGTACCTGTTTATGCGTGGAAAGGTGAAACTCTTGAAGAATATTGGTGGTGTACTGATATGGCCTTACGTTTTCCAGATGGTAAGGGTCCTAATATGATAGTTGATGATGGAGGTGATGCATCACTTTTAATACATTTGGGATATCAAGCAGAGAATGATTCTTCTACAATTGATAGAAAAGGTTCTAATCATGAGGAGCAGGTTATTTTAGATACACTAAAACGTATTTTAAAAGAAGATAATCAGCGTTGGCATAGAACTATGTCTGAAATGAAAGGGATCTCTGAAGAGACTACAACAGGTGTACACCGATTATATCAGATGATGGAGAAAGGTGAATTGCTAGTACCAGCTATTAATGTTAATGACTCTGTGACTAAATCTAAATTCGATAATTTATATGGTTGTCGTGAGTCTCTTGCCGATGGTATTAAGCGTGCAACTGATGTGATGATTGCAGGTAAGGTAGTAGTTGTATTAGGATATGGCGACGTTGGAAAGGGTTGTGCGCACTCTATGCGATCTTATGGGGCAAGAGTGCTTGTTACTGAGATCGATCCAATTTGCGCTCTTCAGGCAGCAATGGAAGGGTTTGAGGTTACGACTATGGAAGAAGCTGTTAAAGAAGGCAATATTTATGTTACAACTACAGGTAATAGAGATGTAATAACTATTGATCATTTACGCAATATGAAAGATCAATCGATAGTTTGTAACATTGGTCACTTCGATAATGAAATACAAGTGGACGCTCTTGTTAATTTCCCAGGTATCGAACATCTTAATATTAAACCTCAAGTTGACAAATACACTTTTCCATCAGGAAATTCAATATTTTTATTAGCAGAAGGTCGTTTAGTGAATTTGGGTTGTGCTACTGGTCATCCTTCGTTTGTGATGAGTAACTCTTTCGCTAATCAAACCCTAGCACAGATAGATCTTTGGCAAAAAGATTATGAGGTAGGTGTTTATAGGCTACCAAAAGAATTGGATGAAGAAGTTGCGAGATTACATTTGGAGCAAATAGGTGTAAGACTTACTACTTTAACACAAAATCAAGCAGATTATATTGGGGTGAAGTTGAATGGACCATATAAACCGGAACATTATAGGTATTAAATTATATTGGCAGGATGATTTTTTTAGTGTATATCATCTTTAGACTCAGAAGAGTAAATATTTTAAGTTAAATTAAAACCAATTTAAACACTAAAAAGGTTGCAAGATTAAAATAAAGATTTTATCTTTGCACTCGCTTTTGAAAGAAAGCATCAGGGCGATTCGCTAGCTCAGCAGGTAGAGCACATCCCTTTTAAGGATGGGGTCCTGGGTTCGAGCCCCAGGCGAATCACTAGAAAAAATTACCACAGCATTCTAATTGAGTGATGTGGTTTTTTTATTTTTAAAGAAATGCCAACTGTCAGATAATAATTGCTTGGAAACACAATTATTATCATTATCTTTGCACCCGCAAATACAAAACAATATTAACTAATAAAAGAACTACTAAATGGCAACAAAATTACGTTTACAGAGAAGAGGACGCAAAAATTATCCTTTTTATCAGATTATTGTTGCAGATAGCAGAGCTCCACGAGATGGAAAGTATATTGAGAGGATAGGATCATATAATCCGAACACAAATCCTGCTACAATCACTTTAGATTTCGATAGAGCTTTGTATTGGCTGCAAACAGGTGCTCAACCTACGGATACTGTTAGAAATATACTATCAGGCGAGGGTGTGTTGATGAAAAAGCATCTATTAGGAGGTGTATCAAAAGGTGCATTTGATGAAGCTGAAGCTGAAAAAAGATTCGATGCATGGAAAAGCAATAAACTACAAGAAGCAAGATCTGAAGTTACACGCGACGATGAGAAAAGACGTGCTGAAGAAAAAGCTAGTTTAGATGCAGAGAAAGAAGTAAATAAAGCAAGAGCTGCGGCATTAGCAAAAAAGAAAGCTGAAGAGGAAGCTGCCAATGCACCAGTTGTTGAAGAAAGTGTAGAAGAGCCTGTTGTAGAAGAACCTGTTGCAGAAGAAGCTCCTAAAGCAGAAGAAATTTCTGTTGATAAAGAAGAGGCAACTGATGTTGTACCTCCCGCTGTAGAAGAAAATAAAGAAGAAGCTTAAAAATGATTTCCAAGCTTGTAGAGAGGAAATTTTGATGAATCAAATATAAATATATATCTTATTCAAACTTTCTCTTAAGGAAATAAGATCTAAACGACAAATAAGATTAAATTAAAAAAACCCGTTGCATTTGCTTGCATCGGGTTTTTTTTAATACTCACTGTATATTGTTATGTAATTATTTGAACTTAAAGTACCATGTAATCTTAAGCTAGTTGATGAGTGGATGAAATAAGCGAAACATAAAATTTATTTACTAATCTTTATAGCAATCTGTTTTCAATATATTAACCCAACTATAACATAAACAGACTTATTATAAAGAAATTTAATCAAATTTATTAAGAATAACAAAAATATGTATTTGGCATATATGTCATGCTATCAATGTGTTAATAGCAAGTTACCGTTTCGTGTAATGTTTTGTAAGGTGATTTTTTGTCAATTTTAGCATAATATTGTCTTTAAAATTATATATTTGTGACAAAATGTTTAAAGTCACTGCGTAAATGAATTCACCGAAAGTTGAAATTAGATTGAAAAAACCCGTTCAATCGAAAGAAAAAATTATAATTGGTGTCAATGAGATACCATTTCCTACCGCCATTTTTTTTAATGAAACAAGAAAGATAATATTAAATAAATTTGGATATAAGGTTCTAGGACTAAAAGATAATGAAGATTTTGATTTGGAATCTTGGAAGAGTAAAAACAACAGTTTTATTGACATAATTTCAAACAGAAAAGAAAATATTATTTCTAATCAAAAAGCCCATATCGTTTTACCTAATGGAAAACACGAATTCATGAGTTTTTCAATGACTCATGTTGAAAATTTATATTTGGGCAATATATACATAATCAATTTCACTAAGTCTACAGAAAAGTATACTGTATCTTCATTATCTTCTCTATATAATATACAAAATGAGATTTCACAATTAAAGCCATATTTAAACAGAGCGGGTAAAAACAAAATTGACTCTTTGATGAAAAAACATTTCAGAGACGAAAGTCAACAACTAACACTTGATGATATTGTTTATTATAAAAAAGAATTGCGAAAAATCCAACAAGCTTTTCCTTCATTATCACATAGAGAAGTTATCCTTTGTGGTTTGCTTGTGAATGATATGGAAACCAAAAATATTGCTTCAATAACAAACAGAACAGTTGATTCAATTTTTGTAACTATTCATCGTATTAATAAAAAACTAAACTTCTTGAATAAAAAAGATCTTATGGACAATTTAAAAGAAGTTGTTTTTAGTAAAGAGAAGACAGTCATTAACTAAAGAGCATGCTATTTGATGTTGTGCAATCTACATAGTTAATAGATAGAAATAATTAAGGTGTATTCTTGAGATATGATATGCTCTGAAACGTTATATTAAGGTATATCCGTTGATAGAGATAATTTTCGTCTTTCACTCAAGAGATATTATATATTGTGAAATATTTTTAAAATAAAAACAATGCCAACACAAAGATTTCAAATAGAGATTGATAGGAAGTATCAATCTGACCATGATATCGTAGTCAATATTGACGAAATACCCTTTGCTACAGCGCTTTTTATTTCATCTACTAGAGATGTTATATTAAATAAACGTGCATATGACATTTTAGAAATGAAGGTAAATGAAGTGTTTGACTTGACCGCTTGGCAAAGGATCAATCCTTATTTTGAAGATATATTGAAAAAATTTGAACAAGATATTGTAATTGATCAGAAAGCACATGTAATACTTTTTAATGGTAAACATGAGATACTCAACTATTCTTTAACAAGGGTGTTTAATCAAAAACTAGGAAAAATATCTATAATACACTTTTCAAAAGCCTCCGAAAAATATCTAGTGGCATCAATTTCATCTTTATATTCAATTAAAGATGAAATAGCAAAACTGAAACCATACCTAAACCGCACAGGTAAGAGTTTGCATGAAGGCATTATGAAAAAATATTTCAGAGAGGAGACCAACCAGCAACTTACATTAGATGATTTGGTATATTACGAAAAAGAACTAAAGATAATTCAAAAAGCATTTCCTTTATTATCTCATCGAGAAGTTATACTTTGTGGATTGCTAGTAAATGATATTGATAGCAAAGATATTGCTTCTATTACAAACAGAACTATAGATTCTGTATTCGTTACAATTCACCGTATAAACAAGAAGTTAGATTTTATCAATAAAAAGCAATTAATTGATACATTAAAGGATCTGGTGAATAGGAATGAAGAAAACCAGCGTGCTGTTACCACCGTCTAGAATTAACATTACTCATAACTTTAAGTATAGAGCATCTATCAATATTATGAGTTGATTGTTAACTTAAATATGAATGGATATAATTATTTAGTATGGGTATAATTTATTCCAATGTGCATCTTGATAAAGTAGGTGATTATATAAACAAAATATGGACAGGAAAATCCTGCCCATATCAATAATGAATTTAAGAAGCCTAAATGTGCAATTTTAGCCCTTTACACGATGTCCTTTTAGGTGATAGGTATTTCCATAAGGAGTTTCATCATCCTCAAACTGTATTTCGAAATAAATACTGTCGGTATCCACAATTTTGCCATTTGCAATTTTAATACCAATACCTTCTTCACTCACTTCACAATTGGATAAGTTTGTTTCAAAGGTACCATCAATTTCATTTACAGCTGCTTTAACTTGAAATTTCCAAAACTTGACCTCAGAGTCTAGAATTGTAATTGAGTCATTCTCACTCTCGGGATTGGTAACAGTTAGCAATGTAAAAGGTCCAAAAACTGGAATTGATTCATTGTGAGCTGTTACTTCCCATTTTCCGGTTATATTCACGTTAGTTGTATTTTGAAAATCGGGTAATGAACTGTTATTAGTTTCCTGTTCACACGAAGCAAACATGGCTAGGGCAACAAATGCCAAAAAATATATAATCTTTTTCATTTTAATAGTGTAGTGTTATGTAGTTTGTATAATTAGTTTTCTATCATGTAGCTATAGCGAATTGATAGTTGAATTGTATTGTATTGTGTTATTTATAATGTTTGCATAACCATATATAGCAATATACATGCATACCTGTATCAAACATGGCGAGCAAAATCTTATTGATTGATTGTATTATTCAACTACGGGATATACAACGTTTTTAAATGTTCCCTGTTGCCATTTCTCACGTATACAATATAATTTCCTGGAGTTGGTCTGCTTGGGAGCACAGTGTGGTAAC
>JAAZCL010000404.1 GCA_012513315.1 Bacteroidales bacterium
AGGCATAGCGATGCATAAATATGCCGACTCATTGCTTACAGACAAACCATATAAGCATCCACTCTCATTGCGTTGGACTCTCTCTGCTGTTGAGAATAAGCTAGAAGAGGAGCAAGACTCAGTGCATAATCAAGCTCTATTTTTACTAATGAGAAATTTAAAGGGTCTGGAAGAGAATTTAAGGGAGGAAGAGATACTTATTTCAAAAATTGATGTAACCGTCTTCAACAGTCGCAAACCCCAACGCACAAGCATTAAAACACTTTTAAATCCATATCATCCTCGATTTAAATCAGCTGTCAGGCTTACCTTAGCATGGCTTTTGGGATATACAGCAATTCAATTATTGCATATCGATAAAGGAGCTTGGATACTTCTTACCTCACTAATTGTATTTCAGCAAACTTATAGTGCTACTCGAATTAGATTGTTTAATCGTGTTTTAGGAACCCTTATTGGAGTGATACTGGGGGTGTTGGTTACACAAATTCTACCAACCATCTCAGGGCAAATTATTCTTCAGTTCACATCAATTTATCTTTTCTTCTATTGGTTAAAGAAAAACTATGTTGTTGCTGCCGTTTTTATTACAACCTACGTGCTAGCATCATTCAATATACTTTCAGATCAAGGAGTAGCAGTAATGTTTCCCAGAGTAATTGATACTCTTTTAGGGGGTGCCATTGCTTACATAGTGGTTCGCTTTGTATGGCCCGATTGGCAGTATAAACGTCTTCCACAACTCATTATTACTTCTGTAGAAAAAAACAAACGTTACTTCGAAAGTATATATGAAGGTTCTATCTCTGAAGAAGATTATCTGCACAACCGACGCACAGCCTACAATGCAGACAATGAGCTGGCTTCGGCATGGAAAGGAATGCGACTCGAGCCAAAAGACTCAAAACAATTTCAAGAAAGTGCCTTTAACTTAACTAATCTGAATCACGCATTATTATCGTACATATCAGCATTTGGTGTTCATAAGCATGCCGAGGAGCTTACAAGCAAAGAACAAGAGTTTTGTATTGATATAAGTGAAGTTTTACAGTATGTTTCGAATTTATTAAATAATAAGGCCGATCAACAGCAGATAGACTCATTTATACAATCTGCAATTTATTGGGAAAATACACTAGAAGAGATGCAGAAAGATGCCTCCAACACTAGGGCAGGATTAATTTATAATATTGCACACGTCTCTCGTGAAATACTAATAGAAGCAAAAGAGATAGCCAAAAATAAATAGCTGTTTCACTATCAATACCATCATATTTTATTTTGTATTATCTTTGTAACTTATAATTGACATAATTAAATGATTACGATATTAGGTATAGAATCCTCATGCGACGATACTTCAGCTGCTGTTATACGTAATGGAGTAGCACTTTCTAATGTGATAGCCGGACAAACCGTTCATGAACGCTACGGTGGTGTTGTGCCTGAACTGGCCTCAAGGGCACATCAGCAAAACATAATCCCTGTGGTGCACGATGCTTTAAAACAAGCGGGTGTTTCAAAAGAGCAAATAAGTGCAGTTGCATTCACCAGGGGGCCAGGACTTCTTGGGTCGCTTCTTGTGGGAACTTCTTTTGCCAAAGGTCTTTCCACAGCTCTCAATATTCCTATGATAGAGGTAAATCATCTTCAAGCTCATGTTTTGGCACATTTTATAAAAGAGGACGAAGATGATCAAAATCAACCAGAATTTCCTTTTCTTTGCCTTCTAGTGTCAGGTGGTAATTCACAAATCATACTTGTGAAATCATATAACGATATGGAAATTATAGGTCAAACAATAGATGATGCTGCTGGTGAGGCTTTCGACAAGTGCGCAAAGGTTATGGGGCTAGGTTATCCTGGTGGGCCTGTTGTAGATAGACTCGCTAAGATGGGCAATCCAGATAGATTCAATTTCAATAAACCACGTATCGATGGTTATGATTATAGCTTTAGTGGATTAAAAACTTCATTTCTATACTTCTTAAGAGATGAACTAAAAAATGATAGCGATTTCATAGAGAACAATAAGAACGATCTCTGTGCATCTTTGCAGAAAACAATTATTGAAGTTCTTATGGATAAGCTTTACAAAGCTTCTGAAGATCTAAAAATAAAAGAAGTTGCCGTTGCAGGAGGGGTATCTGCTAACTCAGCATTAAGAAGTGCATTTGAAGAATATAGCCAAAAGTATGGATGGAAAATTCATATACCCAAGTTTGCATATACTACAGACAATGCAGCCATGGTAGCAATGTCAGGATATTTTAAATATCTCGATAAAGAGTTTGCAACTCCAGATATTGCACCTTTTGCAAGAGTCTCAATATAAATTGAAAACAAAAAACATATAATAGTGATGGAGGAAAATAAAAAGAGTCTCAATTTCATTGAGCAGATTGTAGAGAAAGATTTACGCGAAGGTCATAATGATGGAAGAATACAAACTCGATTTCCACCCGAACCCAACGGATATCTCCATATTGGTCATGCCAAAGCTATTTGTATCGACTTTGGAATTGCCGAAAAATATAATGGCATCTGTAATCTCCGATTCGATGATACCAATCCTGTAAAGGAAGATGTGGAGTACGTTGACTCAATAATGGAAGATATCAAATGGCTTGGTTTCCATTGGGACAACGTTTATTATGCCTCAGATT
The DNA here is from genome assembly GCA_012513315.1 of Bacteroidales bacterium. Classification (GTDB taxonomy): domain Bacteria; phylum Bacteroidota; class Bacteroidia; order Bacteroidales; family Dysgonomonadaceae; genus Proteiniphilum. The sequence goes on from JAAZCL010000404.1 coordinate 2,667, forward strand.
ATTTTCAACAACTGTGGGATTTTGCCATAAAACTCATAAGTGAGGGCAAAGCATACATAGATGAGCAGTCGGCCGAAGAGATTGCCAAGCAAAAAGGTACACCCTCTACACCAGGAACAGAAAGTCCTTTTCGCAACCGTCCTATCAACGAAACTCTAGAACTGTTTCAAAAGATGAATACTGGTGAGGTTCCTGAAGGAAAGATGGTGCTACGTGCCAAAATAGATATGGCTTCGTCAAATATGCATATGCGAGAACCCATTATCTATCGCGTTATTCACATACCTCATCATCGCACTGGTACTCAGTGGAAAGCCTATCCTATGTACGATTTTGCACATGGCGAATCAGACTATTTCGAAGGCGTTACACACTCACTATGTACATTAGAGTTTGAAGTGCACCGTCCATTATACGACTGGTTCCTCGATCAATTAGCTGATACTGATTATCGTCCTCAACAGATAGAGTTTAATCGTCTAAACCTCACATACACGGTAATGAGTAAACGCAGACTACTTGAGC
>JAAZCL010000405.1 GCA_012513315.1 Bacteroidales bacterium
ACATCTGTTTTTATGTTATGTATAACCCCCATCGATTGTGTTGGGGGTTATTTTTTTTATTTACCTCGTTTTTAATTTAATATTTTATCAATATCTATCCAGAAGAATCTAGGTCGATAGGTACTAACGTCGCTAAATAGTTGTGCAAATACTAGCGTATTCAAGTTATAGCTTACAAGTATCCTTGGAGTGGCTAATTTAACAAGTAGTTTAGGCCACCTTATATATACATCGAGCGAAGTTGTTGAGGTGGAATAATATTTGCAAATAAAGTGAAAGATAGTTTGTCAAAACAGGGCTTTTTACAAATAAATTAACTAAACTTGTACTTGTACTTGTTACAATATCTGCACTTAAATTACGGTTTCTAGATATTATTGAAAGACAGAATTAAAAAAAATGAAAAAAATGAAAAGAATGAATGTAAAAACTATCGGGTTGTTTGTAGCACTGTTTATCTGCAATACTTATATAAAGGCACAGGAGAAATTGTATAACAACGAGTTCCCTATTTCTGATGTAACGCTTCTTGATGGACCGTTTAAGCGTGCTCGCGATTTGAATCTTGAGGTGCTTCTGCAATATGATGTGGATCGTCTTTTAGCTCCATATCGTAAAGTGGCGGGTCTGCCGAAGAAGGCCGAAAGCTATCCAAATTGGGATGGTCTGGATGGTCATGTGGCGGGTCATTATCTTTCTGCAATGGCAATTAATTATGCTGCAACGGGAGAAGAAATCTGCAAAGAACGTATGGATTATATGTTATCTGAGCTTAAGGAGTGTTTTGATGGAAATGCGGTAAATAACACAGAATGGGGAAGAGGCTATATAGGTGGGTTCCCAAATAGCGATGCATTATGGTCGACATTTAAGAAGGGCGATTTAGGTATTTATCAATCGTCATGGGCTCCTTTCTACAACTTGCATAAGATGTATGCTGGTTTACGTGATGCTTGGCTTTATTGCGACAATGAGCTTGGTAAGGAGTTGTTTTTGCAGTTCTGTGATTGGGGTATTGATATTACTTCTGGTTTTAGCGATGAGAAGATGCAAACGATGCTTAATATGGAGCACGGGGGCATGAATGAGGTATTTGCGGATGCTTATCAGATTAGTGGAGACGAAAAATATCTTGAGGCAGCTAAGAGGTATTCACATAATATATTTCTTGACCCCTTGTCAAAAGGGATTGATAACCTCGACAATTGGCATGCGAACACTCAAATTCCTAAGTTTATAGGATTTGCTAGGATAGCTGAACTTAGTAATGACAAGGATTATGAAAATGCAGCACGCTTTTCGTGGGAGACCATTGTGAATAATCGCACCCTGGCGTTTGGAGGGAATAGTCGCCGAGAACATTTCCCAAGCATTGAATCGAGTGGCGATTATATTAATGATGTTGATGGACCGGAGACTTGTAATTCGTATAATATGTTGAAACTAACTGAGGATTTGTTTAGAATGCAACCATCGGCATACTATGCAGATTATTACGAAAGAACTCTTTTTAATCACATCCTTTCTACTCAGCATCCTGAGCATGGCGGGTATGTTTATTTTACTACTGCACGACCTCGTCATTACCGTGTTTATTCTACTCCAAATAATGCTATGTGGTGCTGTGTGGGCACGGGTATGGAGAATCATAGTAAATATAATCAGTTTATCTACACCCACTCGGGCGATTCTCTGTTTTTGAACCTTTTTATTGCTAGTGAGCTTAATTGGAAGGATAAAAAGATTAGAATTAAACAAGAAACTAAATTTCCTTATGAGGAAAGTACAAAGCTGACTGTTACTAAAGGTTCTGCAAGGTTCCCTCTTATGTTGCGTTATCCCGAATGGGTGAAGGAGGGGGCGCTAAAGGTGTTTGTTAACAAGAAAGAGGTTAAGCATTCAGCTCTTCCTTCTTCGTATATCTCTATCGACAGGAAATGGAAAAAGGGTGATGTTGTTGAGGTGGTGTTGCCAATGACCAATAGGGTGGAGCAGTTGCCTAATGTGAGTAATTATATTGCATTTTTACATGGTCCTATTTTGCTTGGTGCGAACACGGGCAAAGAGGATTTGAGAGGGCTGCTTGCTGATGATGGTAGATGGGCTCAATATCCTGGTGGTAGGTTGTTGCCGGTTGATCAGGCTCCTATTTTGGTAGAGGATGACATACAGCGTATTGCAGAGAAGTTGGTTCCTATTGAGAATGAGCCTTTGCATTTTAAGTTGAAAGTGGATATGGAGAACAGGATGGATGTTACTTTAGAGCCTTTTGCCAATATTCATGATGCAAGGTATATGATTTATTGGCTGGCGCTCACAAATAGTGGGTTAAAGTCGTATAAAGATTCGCTTACGGCAATTGAAAACGAAAAGATTGCTATTGAGAAACGTACAATCGATTTTGTTGCAACGGGTGAGCAGCAGCCTGAAACTGATCATGCTATGGAAAATGAGTTTTCTGTTTCGGGTAATAATCATAACCAGTTTTATCGTGAAGCAAACAAAGATGGGTTCTTTAGCTATGAAATGAAGACCGATTCTGAAGCCGACGTCAGACTTATGGTTCGTTATTGGGGGGCTGAATATGGAGGCAGAAAGTTTGATATTTATATAGATGATGAGAAATTGTTGACCGAAGATAATACTGGTCGATGGAACCAATCTACATTTCATGAAGTGGAGTATGAGATTCCCAGCAGGATGGTTGAAGGGAAAGAGAAAATAAGGGTTAAGTTTCAGTCCCTTCCCGGTAATACGGCGGGTGCAGTTTACTTTATCCGTTTGCTAAAACAGAATTAAAAATACTATTAATAATAAAAGAATAAAACCTCTTACAATGAGCAAATTTAAGAGCACATGTTTAAAAACTCTAATATTGGGTGCAGTAGTGCTTACTGCATTAACTATTAATGCCCAAAATCCAATTGTACAAACTTATTTTACTGCTGATCCGGCGCCAATGGTTTATGATGGTACTGTTTATATGTATTCGTCGCACGACGAGGATACGACGGTTAATAACTTTTTTACTATGTACGACTGGCGCTGTTACTCGTCGAAGGATATGGTGAATTGGACCGACCATGGGATGGTGGCGTCATTAAAGGATTTTGATTGGATGGATAAAACAAACGGAGCATGGGCGCCGCAAGCTATTGAGCGTGATGGTAAGTTCTACTTATATGTGCCTATTCATGGTGAGGGAATTTCGGTGTTGGTTGCCGATTCCCCTACTGGCCCGTTTTCTGATCCAATTGGTAAGCGTTTGATTGATAGTGATCATATATGGCAAGATATCGACCCCACAGTGGCAATTGATGATGACGGGCAAGCGTATTTGTATTGGGGTAACCCAGGTTTGTGGTATGTGAAGTTAAACCAGGATATGATATCGTACGACCGTAGCATTGGGCAGGATGGTGTTGTTACTGTAGAAATGACTGCCGAGGCTTTTGGTTATAAAGAGAGCCGCGATGGGCAGGCTGGTACTACTTATACTGAGGGACCTTGGTTTTATAAGCGTAACGACCTCTATTATATGGTTTATGCTGCTGAGGGTATTCCTGAATATATTGCTTATTCTACTGCGCCTTCTCCTGTAGGGCCATGGACGTACAGAGGGCATATTATGGAAAGGGCCGATCATTTAGCTTTTACGAATCATGCTGGTACAATAGATTTTAAGGGAAATTCATATATCTTTTATCACGATCAGGCTTTGTCTAAGCAAGGCTTTAAGCGCTCGGTTAGTGTTGAGCAGTTTACCTATAATGCCGATGGCAGCATTCCGCTAATCACCCCTACTAAAGAGGGCGTGACCAAAAGTGTTGCCAACCTTAATCCTTATCAAAAGGTGGAAGCCGAGACCATCGCATGGAGCGAAGGTTTGAAAACTGCTGGTAATACTAAGGATGGTGGTGTTTATGTTACTAATATAGAGAACGGTGATTATCTGAAGGTGCGCAGTGTCGATTTTGGGAAAGGTGCCAAAAGTATTGAAGCGGGTGTTGCTTCGGCTTCTAATGGGGGCAAGATTGAGATTAGACTTGATAATCTGAACGGTGAGCTAATTGGCACGGTTGATGTGAAGAATACGGGTGGTTGGCAGAAATGGGCAACCGTGAAAAGTAGTGTTAAGAAGACTACTGGTGTGCATGATGTTTATTTTGTGTTCACAGGTGGTGAGGGTGAGTTGTTTAACTTCGATTTTTGGAAATTAAAATAGTAATTAAAAAATATAAAGAACTTTACTATCGCTTTGAACAGGTTCAGCATCTCAATGGCGATTCCGCTTCGACTTCGATAAAGATGGCAGTATAAAACCGAAAGAATGATCACAAAAATCATATTTAAAATGAAAAAAGTACTGATAATTAATATCTTTATGGCAATTGCTCTTCTTGGTGTTGCACAGAAACCTATGACTTTGCCAATTATCTCAACAAAATATACGGCGGATCCTGCGCCATTGGTGTATAACGATACGGTGTTTTTATATACTTCGCACGATGAGGATGATGCGATGGGTTTTAAGATGCTCGACTGGCTCTTGTATTATTCTACCGATATGGTAAACTGGACAGAGTACGGTGCGGTGGCGTCGTTAAAGGATTTTGACTGGGTGCCGTATGATAATGGTGCTTGGGCGGTGCAGTGTATTGAGCGGAATGGTAAGTTTTATCTGTATTGCCCCATGCCGGGTGGTGTGGGTATTGGTGTTTTGGTGGCGGACACTCCTTATGGTCCTTTTAAAGATCCGCTGGGAAAGGCTTTGATTAAGAATAGCAACCATGATATCGACCCAACAATAATGATTGATGTACTGGGGTAATCCTAAGGTGTATTGGGTAAAGCTTAACGAGGATATGATTTCTTACTCGGGCGAAATTATGCAGGATGCTACTACTCCCGCAAACTACCAAGAGGGGCCTTGGGTGTGGAAGCATGATGGTATGTATTATATGGCATATGCGTCTACTTGTTGCCCCGAGGGTATTGGTTACGCTATGAGCACTAAGCCTACAGGTGCTTGGGAGTATAAGGGTATGATTGTGGATGCTTCTGAGAAGACGCGCGGTAATCACCCGGGTATTATTGAATTTAAGGGAAAGTGGTATTGTTTTGGACATAGTTATGATTTGCTGAAACAGATTACGGACAAGTTTTATGAGAGGCGCTCGGTTGATATGGATGAGATGGTGTTTAATGCGGATGGGACTATTCAGAATCGTGCGTATTGGTCGGTTGAGGGTCCTGCTCAAGTTGGCACTCTTAATCCATTTAATCGTGTGGAGGCCGAAACAATGGCTTGGAGTGAGGGTGTGAAGACTCATTTTGAGACTGAGTGGACGGGCGACTTTGACTGGGACCGTGGCACTAAGATTGATGATCATTTGTTTGTGACTTCTATTAATAACGGTGATTATATTTTAGTGAGGGGTGTTGATTTTGGCAGTGGTGCTAAAACTGTTGAGGCTAATGTTTCGCCTATTTATGGTGGAAAGATTGAGGTGCGTGTTGATAAATTAGATGGTCCTGTTATTGCCACTATTAATGTTGATTCTTCCCGTGAGGCTGGTTACTGGAAGTCTTTTTCTGCGCCAGTTGATGATGTGAATGGCGTGCATGATGTGTATTTTGTTTTTAAGGGTGATAAGGACTTGTTTAACTTCGACTGGTGGAAATTTAATAGATAAGTTTTTTTATAATAAATACTAAATTTTATGAAGAAAATTATTGTTGCTCTTAGTCTGATATTGTTGTACACGTCAGGCTTTGCTCAATCGTATAAGAAGACAGATTATGGGGCTAGTGCTCAAATTAACTCGATGGATATTGAGGTTCAGTTTTATGGACCGTCTATTGTTAGGGTGGTGAAAACGCCTGTGGGTGAGAGTGTAGAGAAAGAGAGTTTGTCGGTTATTAAGTCTCCTGAAAAGGTGAGTTTTACGACTAAAGAGTTGGGTGATGAGCTCTTGTTAAGTAATAAAAGTGTGCAGGTGGTATTGAATCTGAAAAGTGGTAAGGTTTCTTTCAAGAACACTAAAGGTGAAATCCTTTTGAATGAGAAGGAGGGTGGTGCTACTTTTACTGATTTTGATGATGCTGGTGTAAAAACATATAGTGTGAATCAGTCTTTTGTACTTGAGCAGGACGAATCGATTTATGGTCTGGGTGTTCTGCAGAATGGTAAGATGTCGCAGCGCAACCAAGAGGTACACATGGTACAGAACAACACATGGGATTTTGTTACTTTCTTTCAGTCGGTAAAGGGTTATGGTCTTTTCTGGGATAATTATTCGCCTACTAATTTTAAGGATGTGCCGGGTGAGACTTCTTTTAGATCTGATGTGGGCGATTGTATAGATTACTACTTTATGTATGGTGGTGATGCCGATGGTGTGATTGCAGAGATGCGCAATCTGACCGGCGAGGTACCTATGTTCCCTTTATGGACGTATGGATTTTGGCAAAGTAAGGAGCGTTATAAGAGTCAGCAGGAAACTGTTGGTGTGGTAAAGAAATATCGCGAACTGGGTGTACCGCTTGATGGTGTGATACAGGACTGGCAGTATTGGGGTAGCAATTATTTGTGGAATGCAATGGAATTTCTTAACGACGAATTCCCAAATCCGCAGGCAATGGTGAACGAGATTCATGATTTGAATGCGCATATGATCATTTCTATTTGGTCGTCGTTTGGCCCTGCTACAAAGCAATATCGTGAATTGGAGAAGATTGGTGCACTTTATAGTTTTAATACGTGGCCGGAGTCGGGACTTACCGCTTGGCCTCCTAATATGGATTACCCGTCGGGTGTGCGTGTGTATGACGCTTTTAATCCGCAAGCTAGAGATATTTATTGGAAGTATATGAATGAGGGCTTGTTTAAGTTGGGTATCGATGGTTGGTGGATGGACTCTACTGAGCCTGATCA
>JAAZCL010000406.1 GCA_012513315.1 Bacteroidales bacterium
GATTAAACCCGAAATAATATCGGAAACGGTGTGGGTGTTATAATGGGTGTTTCATTTATGCATAGATTTTTTCATTTTTTCGTGATATAATATTTGCAGTTCTTGTTGGAGGTGTAATATGGCCGTTAGCTACAAAAAACTTTTTCATGTGATGATTGAGAAAAATATAACAAATGCACAGCTTCAAAAGCAAGCTGGATTTAGTGCTAATATTATTACTAGACTGAAAAGGGACGATTATATTTCCCTAGAGACCATTGAAAGTATCTGCAAGGTTATAAATTGTAAGGTGGATGACATATTGGAGTTTGTTCCAGATCATAATTCAAAGAAGGGTGTGGACGGATAAAGAATAAATTGAGTGTTGCAATATCTTCAGAATTAACACGGAATAGAGTAATATAAAGAGGTGATGGTTTGAACGAGTTAACTGGAAAATTAAAAGAAGTACTGACGTCAGTTTTACCGATTACATTTATTGTTTTGGTACTCCATTTTACAATAAGTCCATTGGAATCGAATATGCTATATGCTTTTCTTATCGGTTCTGCACTGGTAATTATCGGCCTAACAATATTCCTGTTTGGAATTGACCAGGGACTTGAACCCATTGGACATGGTGTTGGAAATGCAATGACTCGTTCAAATAGATACTCAGTAATTATTACGGTCAGTTTGATTTTGGGGTTTTTTATTTCCTACGCAGAGCCGGATATACACATTCTTGCTAACCAGGTAGACAAAGTGACTTCTGGTCAGTTTGAGAACACCTTGATGGTAATTGCTGTCTCCATTGGGATTGGAATAATGATGACTCTTGGAATGCTGCGCATTCTTAAGAATATCCGACTGAAATTTGTGTTCACAGGCGCATATGTTTTGATCTTTATTCTCTCATTATTCTCATCATTTGATTTTCTGGCTATAGCATTTGATGCTTCCGGAGCTACGACAGGCGCGATTACAGTTCCTTTTATGCTGGCATTGGCTGCCGGAGTCTCTGCTATGAAAAAAGACAGTAAGTTGAGTGAAGCCGACAGCTTTGGGTTGATAGGTATTTCTTCGACTGGTGCGATTCTCGGGGTTTTAATTGCAGGCCTTTTTCTTGATGGCGGAAAACTGAGTGGCGCTTTGCCAGATGCCGATATAGCGAACACTAATCTGTTGGATGCGTATGGTTCCAAACTGCTTCATATTGCATGGGAGTCTTTCTTGACGCTACTCCCGATTATTATTGCATATATAATATTTCAGGTGTTTATCTTTAAACACAAAAAGAGCAACGTAATTGATATTATCCGTGGTATTGTCTTAACTTATATAGGGCTTGTCGTGTTTTTATTGGGCGTTAACGGCGGTTTTATGAAAGTGGGCACCCAACTGGGAATACAGCTTGCTTCGATGGACTCAAGTATTCCGGTTCTCCTTGTCGCTTTGCTACTCGGGCTAACCACTGTCTTGGCCGAGCCAGCTGTTCATGTATTAACCCATCAGGTGGAAGATGTCACCGGAGGATCAGTCAAACGCAATTTGGTTCTCATTTTTTTATCTGTTGCAGTTGGTTTATCAATCTTTATGTCTGCCTTGAGGATTCTTATACCTGATATCCAGTTA
>JAAZCL010000407.1 GCA_012513315.1 Bacteroidales bacterium
CCTTCGTAGTATGTAAAAATTCGCAATGTTGGGGTTTCATAGTCGATTTCAACCTTGCTATCAAATAGATATGTTTGGGTATTACTGTCATATACGCTCTTCGTGTAGCTTGTAACGCGTCTTCCGTCATAGGTGAATTCAAGCTTTGAGCTGTCAATGTTTGTCATGCTTATTATATTGTCATTTGTCATGGTATAATAGAGTTGTAACAGCTTACCCTAATATAGTATAATAACTATAAAGGGAGAAATACAATGGAACAAAACAAAAAGAAACATTACGAAGACGAGTTCAAAAAGAGGATAGTGCGCCTTCATCTTGAAGAAGGACGAACCCTCAAGAGCCTTGCTGAGGAATATAATATAAGCCACGGCAGCGTATCTAATTGGATAAAGACATACCGTGAAGAATGCCAAGTAAACCCGCAGAGCAAAGACGAATATGATTTAATGTCGGAGAATCGAAAGCTTAGAAAGCAACTCGAAGAAGCTAAAAAGGAGAACGAGTTCTTAAAAAAAGCGGCGGCATTCTTTGCAAAGGAAATCGATTAGCGGTTTATCGGTTTATTGAGAAAAATCATACATATTTCGGTGTTAGATGGCTTTTAAGAAGGCTTTGCATCAGTCCAAATGCATATTATAATTATCTTAAAAGAAGAAAAACAGTTTTTGAAGCCAGAAAGCAAGTAATACTTAAACAGATCAAAGATATTTACCATAATACCAAAGGTCGTCTCGGTCATCGAAAAATGAGGGTTTTTCTATCCAGAAAAGACATATACCTTAGTAAAACAACAGTGCATAAGTACATGAATAGAGAACTTGAACTATTTTCACTACTGAAGAGAAGGAAGCCCGGTTATATTAAAGGTAATATTCATAAGGTTTTCCCCGATCTCTTAAATCAAAACTTCAAAGCAGAGAAGGTTAACCAAAAGTGGTGCACGGATTTTACATATCTATTTTTGGAAGATGGTCAGAAACGCTACAACTGCTCGATTATTGACCTTTATGACCGCTCTGTGATTGCAAGCTTGAATAGTAAAGCAATGACTGCTGAATTAGCAATAAATACATTCAAAAAGGCTCTTTCCTCACAGACTATCCCAAAGGGTGGTTTGATTTTACACAGTGATCAAGGTTCTCAATACACCTCGAAAGCCTTTACTGAGTTTTGTGAATCTGTTAATGTTACTCAGAGCATGATTAAAGCTGGATGCCCGTATGACAATGCTCCGATGGAAAGATACTTTAACACCTTCAAGAACGAGTTAATTTACCAGCATAATTTTCGCAGCGATACGGAGCTTGATTCTGCGACTGAGGAGTATGTATTTTTATGGTACAACCACCTCAGACCGCATTCCTACAACAACGATCTTACACCTTTCGAAGCCAGATTTAAACCGAAAAATATTAGGTCAGAGTGTTACAATTACGCTTGACCAGGACATTTCATTGTTTTGGCGCTCTGTCTCAGGATAAGAGAAACGATATAATTAAATATATTGAAAATTCAACAACCGGAGAAGATGCAAAAAAAAGAATAAATGATGCTGTTAGCAATTTAAATCGCGGA
>JAAZCL010000408.1 GCA_012513315.1 Bacteroidales bacterium
GGAACATCTCCATTTTTATTAAAAAGATAAGTGTGAATATTTATAACCGGACTAGGTACAGATGGTGTTGCTTTTTTTGTAATATCTTTTTGTTTTGAGGTTAGAGCATTTTGAAGTTTAATTAAATCAGAATGATAAAGTAGTGTTCCGTGATGCAATTCCCGTCCCTTCGATACATGCGAAGCAGTGCCTGATATCTTATATCCTTCCAACCATATATCTTTTCGTTTACCTACTTCAACAGGAATTTCCATCGAATGAAGTACTTCTATAATTGGTTCTAAAAACTGTGCGCTTAGTGGTGCACCTGTTTTATCTTGTATAAAAGAATAGTTAATATTGCCATCATCATGATATACAGCTCCACCCCCCGACATACGTCTAATAATTGTTATGTTGTTATCGATACAATAATCAATATCAACCTCATTCATTACTGCCTGGTTAGATCCAATTATAACACTTGGATCATTCTTATATAAGAAAAGGAAATTTTTTCCAGTCTTTTTAAAAAGGTATTCCTCGGCAGAAAGGTTGAATGATGGTATAGTTGAGTGAGAAAAAACAATGTTCATAAATTGATGTTAAAATTAATTACTTAACAATTCACGTGCTTTTTCAATGATGGTATCTCTATTTTCTTCTAAATCAACCTGACTCATATTTACATAAATGTCCGGCTCTACACCAAACTCAATATGTTCTTTTTTTGTATTAAACATTGGAGATGCAGAAAAACGGATAGACCATCCATTAGGCAACTCCGAGCTAAAAGGTAAGCCACTGCCCCCTCCTGTTTTATCACCAATAGTAGTAACATTATTAGCATGCCTCATGATGCTTACAAACTCATTTGTTGCACTATAACAACCTCTATTTGTTAGAATAATAACCGGTTTCTGATATCTCACTCTGTTAGAACTCTCTGTATATTTAGGATATAGCTCAGAAAAATCATTGTGCCCAGGACCAATTTTGTGAGAGATGTAACCTACATGTGTACGTTCATTAAAAAACCTGCTTGCAATCTTTTCAACGTTCGAAAGGCTACCACCTCCATTATTTCTTACGTCAATTATAAGTCCTTTGCATATTGCCATTCGGTTTAAAATCTGATCTAATCCCGACTCACTGACATCATTCGAGAAACTACCATAATAAATATAACCAACATTATCTTCTAATATTTTATACCTCATACCAGACGTAATACCATAATCTTTTTGAAGATAATTTTGCTGAACCTCACTATCGAAATTTGAAGGGTAGTTTTCCTGCCACTCCCAATAACGTGTAATATCATGAGAAGCCGTTAGATTTACATGACCATCCTTTAATTCAGCAAGCATTTCACCCATCAATTTAAAAAGACTCTCATTGCTCATCTCGGAAGTTATTCTCGATTCGTATTCATCATAAACACTCGACCAATCTATTTCTTTGTATTCAAAAAAACAGTAGTTCTTATCAATTATACTCCATATAGCTTCAAAGTTTCCTCTGGGGTTATTATCAAACTCCATATTCATATCCATGCAACTTGGCAATAATACAAGTTGCATGAATAAAAATATTATAGTCTGTTTGGTGAATTTCATTAGCAAAAAGTAGCCACTAATCAGCCACAAGGAATCTTATCTATTCTCCTTTGGTGTCTGCCACCTTCAAAAGGTGTGTTCAAAAACATTTTTAGAATTTCATAAAACTCCTCATTGGTAAGTAGCCTACCCGGTAGGGAAAGTACGTTTGCATCATTATGCGATCTGGCATAAAAAGCGGTATCAGGCGACCAGCATAAAGCTGCACGTATACCTTGATGCTTATTCATAGTCATATTTATACCATTCCCTGTGCTACAAATAGCAATTCCAAACTTACACTCACCACTTTCAACCGATTTAGCTAAAACGTGTGCATAGTCTGCATAATCAGTACTTTCTGTAGATTTGGTCCCAAAATCAATATACTCAAGACCCATATCTTGCAAAACAGAAATTATATAGCTCTTTGCATCAAAACCAGCATGATCTGAAGCTAATCCGATAGGTTTATTTAAATTATCGACTAATGATGACATAATAATCAGTTTTTATTTTCTCTAATTTCTCCTATAAAATCTTCTTTACCTGATCATAAATATTCTGTCCTGTATAACCAAGTTTCTCATCAAGTACAGTATAAGGAGCAGAAAATCCAAATGAGTTCATACCCCATACCGCGCCGTCGCCAGCAACAAGACCTTCTAATGTAACAGGAAGTCCTGCAGTAAGACCAAATTTCTTTTTACCTTTAGGTAATACTAACTCCTGATATTCTTGAGGTTGTGATCTGAATAAGCCCTCAGAAGGCACAGATACAATTCTCACCTTAATTCCATCATTCCTAAGTAATTCAGCGCCTTCAACTAATGTAGAAACCTCTGATCCCGAAGCAAGTAAGATAACATCATAATTCAAGTCTTCTTCCACTATGTAAGCGCCTTTGGTCGCTTGCAATGCTTCTTCATATCTCGACTCCTGAGCAGGTAGATCTTTAATGTTTTGTCTCGAAAGAATTAATCCTGTTGGAGAACTGCTGTTTTCTAGTGCCATTTTCCAAGCTACCGTTGTTTCATTCACATCTGCTGGACGAAGTACCAACATTGAGTTATTACCAGAGTGGTTTTGCAGTTTCTCTAAAAGACGAATCTGAGCCTCTTGCTCTACTGGCTGGTGAGTTGGACCATCTTCTCCCACACGGAAAGCATCATGTGTCCATATAAATATAACAGGGGTCTCCATAAGTGCAGCTACACGTATCGAAGGCTTCATATAATCTGAAAATGCAAAGAAAGTTCCACAAGCGGGAATTACACCTCCATGTAAACTCATACCTATACTTAAGCATGACATAGTGAACTCCGAAACACCAGCTTGTAAAAATGCACCTGAGAAATCTCCTTTTGCGAATGCTGTAGTTTCCTTGAGGAATCCATCTGTCTTATCTGAATTAGAGAGGTCGGCAGAAGCAACAATCATATTCTCTACTTGTTTTGCCAATTCACTCAAAACCGATGCAGATGCAGCTCTTGTTGCGGCATTGGGTTTTTGTTGTATTGCTTTCCAATCAATATTTGGCAACTCTCTCGAAAACCATTTTTTCTTTTTCTCTGCCAAAGTGGGATTTTCCTTTTCCCATACACTTTCTTTCTCTTTCTTAGCAGCTACAATAGTCTTTAATTCTTTCATTCTTTTAGCATAAAGTTCTTCAACTTCATTAAAAACAACGAATGGGTTTTCAGGATCACCTCCAAGATTCTTAACTGTCTCCTCAAAATCAGCTCCAGCAGCACTCAATGGCTGACCATGAGTAGAAACTTGGCACTCAAATGATGTGCAATCTACTGTTAAAGCGCCTCTTCCCATTATTGTATCACCAATAATTAGAGTTGGCTTATCTTTTTCTGCTTTTGCGTCTGTTAATGCTTGGCGTATCTGATCAACATCATTACCATCAATCTTTATTACTCTCCAGTTCCAAGCTTCATATTTTTTTCCAACATCTTCACTTGTTACTACATTAGTAGTAGATGAAAGTTGAATCTCATTGGAGTCATAAAACATTATTAAGTTACTCAAACCTAAATGTCCAGCAATACGGCCCACTCCTTGAGATATCTCTTCCTGAACTGTTCCATCAGAGATGTAACTATAAATAGTATGCTCCATTGTATCTCCTAAACGATTTTCAAGAAACTTAGCAGCTATTGCAGCACCTGCAGCAAAGGCGTGACCTTGACCAAGCGGACCAGATGTGTTTTCTATACCTCTATTTAAATCTATTTCAGGATGTCCTGGAGTTGGACTTCCCCATTGCCTAAAGTTTTTTAATTCATCTAAAGAAAACTTACCGCCTAAACAAAGAACTGAATAAAGCATTGCTGACATATGCCCCGGATCAAGAAAAAACCTGTCTCTCGATGCCCAGTTTGGATTCTCGGGATCATACTCCAAAAATTCGGTGAATAAAACATTTATAAAATCAGCTCCTCCCATGGCACCACCCGGATGTCCTGATTTAGCTTCCTCAACCATCGACGCTGATAAAATTCTGATGTTATCAGCTGCTTTATTCATTAATGCATTATTGTTCATAAGAAATTGATATAATATATAGTTTTAAAATTTTATTGATTTATTACAAAGATAGTGTTTTTTTATTTGTATGAGATAAAATAAGTACTTTTGATGAACAGAATGAATTAAAAATGAGCTTAAGTAACAATAAAATAAAATACATTAAATCTCTTAAAGAGAAAAAGTTTCGCAATCAGTACAACTGTTTTGTTGCTGAAGGAGAAAAACTTGTTTTTGATTTGATGGAAACATGCAAATGTCAGATAGTTGCTGCATTGCCAGAAATCATATCATCACGCACCGATATAAATGCAGAAGATATTATAGTAGCTTCTGAAGTAGAATTAAACAGAGCAACATCTTTAAAAACAGCACCTTCCGTAATTGCAGTATTTTATCAGCCTCAATCAGACATTAACGAGCAATATTTTAACAAAAGTTTAAGTCTTGTTTTAGAAGGAGTACAGGATCCTGGTAATGTAGGAACAATTGTAAGGATTGCCGACTGGTTTGGCATCCATAATATATTTTGTTCGTACGACTGTGCCGATGTATTTAATCCTAAAACAGTTCAAGCCACCATGGGCTCTATTGCTAGGGTAAAAGTTACTTATACTGATATAATTGCACTCATAAATAAAAGCAATAAATTACCTGTTTATGGCACTTTCTTAGGAGGTAAAAACATTTATGAAGAATCACTTTCCAAAAACGGATTAATTGTAATGGGAAGCGAAGGGAAAGGAATTAGCAGGGCTGTTGAGAAATTAGTGACTGATCGTTTGTTTATCCCAAACTTCCCTACAGACATTAAATCGTCTGAATCATTAAATGTTGCAGTGGCAACTGCCATTACATGCTCAGAGTTTAGAAGAAGACACTTCTGATTTACATATTACACATAAACACAAAAAAATCACGTATTGCTTAATACGTGATCACCTAAAACTAATCTAATGAGAATGAAAGACTCCCTCAAGGGGGAGCCTGGGTGGAAAACGGGATTCGAACCCGCGACCTTCGGAACCACAATCCGACGCTCTAACCAACTGAGCTATGACCACCATTTTTATTTTCGAGTGCAAAGATATAATAATTTTATCAAAACACATAAAGTTTCCACAAAAATTAATTTTTATGTATTAGAAAATTATTCATACAAAAAATTTAGTATATTTGAACCAGCTATTAATAAAAGAACCGGATTAATGGAGATTAAAAGAATTAAACTATCCATATTAGGAATATCATTTAGCCAGGTACAGGCAGGAGCTTACGCACTCATATTCTCAGAAGAAAATGGTATTCGGCGTCTCCCGATAGTCATCGGAACACCAGAAGCTCAATCCATCGCAATTGTAATGGAAGGAATTACGCCTCCCAGACCACTATCACACGATTTAATCAGCTCAATATTCAAAGAACTAAATATTGATTTGATTGAAGTTCTTATATATAAATTCGAGGAAGGTGCTTTTTTCTCTGAGCTTTTATTAGAACAAAACGGTATAGAATACAGAATCGATTCTCGCACTTCGGACGCAGTTGCATTGGCTATTAGAACCAACTCTCCAATTTATACTACAGAGGAGATCATGAAAAATATGGCAATTGTTTTTGATGAGCAGACAGCTTCTGATGCTATAGACCCGTTTAAAGATGAAACAGTGAAAAACGAAGAGGAATTATCAGATCTTCGTATCGATGCTCTAAAAATTCGCTTGCAAGATGCAGTTAGTGAAGAAAACTATGAGCTGGCTACCCGCTTACGTGACGAAATTAACAGAAGAGAAAATAGATCCTGATTTTTTAAAGCAATGTCAGACACGCTATTTTATAGTCCCGATATATTAAATAACTCTCAACTACCCGATATTGAGTCTCATCACTGTGTAAAGGTTTTGCGTATGCGAAATGGCGATTCACTTACTGTAACAGACGGAAAAGGCCATTTTTATCAATGTACTTTAGTAGATGCAAACCCCAAACATAGTACCGTAAGCATAATTAATAAAATCAATGTCAACCAGCCAAGAAATTTCATACTCCATGTTGCATTTGCTCCTACAAAACAAATGGACAGAAATGAATGGTTTGTAGAAAAAGCTACTGAAATCGGTATTGATAGGTTTATCCCAATTATTTCAAACTTCTCAGAACGTAAAGAGATAAAAATTGAAAGGCTTACAAAAACAACAATTTCTGCGATGAAGCAATCGCAACAACCTTTTTTACCGCACATTGATGAAACAGTAAGTTTTAATAATTTCATCAAACTTCCTTTTAATGGAAATAAATATATTGCTCACTGTTATGAAACGCCCAAAACGCCACTTACTCAAATATATAAAAAAGGAGAAAATGCATTAATATTAATAGGACCAGAAGGCGACTTTAGTGAAAAGGAGGTTGAAAGTGCAATAAATAGTGGTTTTAGGCCTATTAGTCTAGGCGAGTCGAGATTAAGAACTGAAACAGCTTCATTAGTTGCCACCCACACTATACATGTAATCAACAGCTTATCATAATTATAAAATTATTTATAAATTCACCATCAACTATAAATACAGCATCAATCATGAATAAGAACACCCTTATAATCTCTATTCTGCTACTATTCTTTCTAACATCGTGCAATAATACTGCTAAGGAACTGCCACGAATAGCTATAGCAGGTATTGCGATAGAATCAAGTACATTTTCTCCAGCTGTAAGTCATGAAGAGGCATTTAGAGCACGTGAGGGTGAAGATGTTTTTAGTTATTATCCTTTTATGTCTCCCGATTCAGGCATTATTAATCGTGCTGTATGGCTTCCTACACTTCGTGGTCATGCAATGCCAGGTGGCATAGTGACACAAGAAGCATATGAATCATTAGTAAACAAAACTTTAAGAATGCTTGAAGAGACTTTACCTTTAGATGCTCTGTTTTTTGATATCCATGGAGCTATGAGTGTTCAGGGAGTTGATGATCCCGAAGGAGATTTTCTTGTTAGAATAAGAGAACTTGTAGGCACCGATGTATTAATATCCACTTCAATGGACCTTCATGGAAGTGTATCTCCCCGTTTAGCTCAAAATACAGATTTAATTACATGCTATAGGCTGGCTCCACACGAAGATGCATTAGAATCAAAGAAGAGAGCTGTAACAAACCTGCTTGAAAGACTCGAAAATGGAAAAGGAAAGCCAGCATTTAAAGCATGGATACCAGTACCAATTTTACTTCCAGGAGAAAAAACCAGTACTCGTATAGAACCCGGTAAAAGTCTATATGCACAAATTCCAACATTACTAGATGATGATAAAGTTATAGATGCTGCTATTTGGATGTCTTATCCATGGGCAGATGAGCCTCGCAATCATGGAGTTGTAATGGCATATGGCGATGATGAAGACGCCGTAGCAAAAGCTGCAGAAACATTAGCCAGCAATTTTTGGAATGTTAGAGAAGAATTTGAATTTGTGGCCCCAACAACATATTTAGATGACGCAATTAATCAAGCTCTAAAAAATGATAAAAAGCCATTTATTATCAGCGATATGGGTGATAACCCTACTGCGGGTGGTGCAGGAGATGTAACATGGACATTACACGAAATATTTAAACGCCCAGAATTTAAATCGCCCAACAGCAAAAGTGTTATTTATGCATCTATTCCTGGACCAGAGCTTATAAGTAAAGCACTTGAAGTGGGTGTTGGAGGAAAAGTTGATGCTATGGCAGGTGCAGAGGTAGACAATAGATTTGCACCACCTGTAAGAATTATTGGCAAGGTAACAGCTATTAAGGAGAGTGATAATAATACAGAAGTGGTAGTTAAGAGTGGCAATATCTACACAATTGTAACTGAAAAGAGAAATGCTTATCACTACAAAAAGAACTTCACTGACCTCGGATTAGATCCTGAAAACATCGATATACTGTTTGTGAAACTTGGATACTTAACTACAGAGCTCTATGATTTACGTGCCGATTGGTTAATGGCTTTAACTCCAGGGGGTGTAGATCAAGATTTGTTAAGGTTACCATACAAGAGAATAAAAAGACCAATGTATCCTTTAGATCCTGATATGGACGATCCAGATCTTACGGCAATATTTATTCCCAGCTCTGATAATATCAAATATTAATAAAAGCCTGCAAATAAAACGCCTAATATCAAATAAATAAAGCACATAAATAAGAGTCTCTTAACAAAATGACAAAGAAAGAGAGATATAAAAACGTAATCAATTGGTTTGAAGCCAATGCTGAATCAGCCGAAACAGAATTAAATTATAACAATAATTTTGAATTGCTGGTAGCGGTTATATTATCTGCTCAGTGTACAGATAAGCGGGTGAACATAATAACACCTGCTTTGTTTGAAGCTTTTCCTACTCCTGAAGTAATGATGGAGTCGTCTCC
>JAAZCL010000409.1 GCA_012513315.1 Bacteroidales bacterium
GAAGACGAACAATTTAATTTGGTTGGGTTTCTTAATGGTGTATGGGGTGGATGCTGTGATGACTATTCTGCACAGGATTTATCTTAAGCAGAATATTTTGGAGGCGCACAGGTTGCATTTTTATCAGATATTGGCTAATGAGCGGAAGGTGCCGCACCTTGCTGTGAGTGTGATTTATTTTGTGTTGCAATTGATATGTTCTGCTCTGATTGTGGTGCTTTATCCTGTTTATGGGTGGTGGGTGTTTGTTGCGCTACTTGTTATTTTGATGGGATTGTATATGATAAAATTCCCCATGATGGATATTATAAAGAGAAGGTCTTATGTTGATAGATGAGAAATTACTGGATAGTGTTACTTCTAAGGCGAAGGATAGTGATCGTTTGAGAATGAATTATAACTTTCATGATAGCCATGATTCTAAAGCACAACGACTACTGAATGCACTGGAGCCTGGAACGGTGCTTCCGATACATAGGCACCCACACACAGCCGAGACATATATCGTTCTTCGTGGTATTATTAAGGTGCTCTTTTACAATGATGATAGGATACTTACCCAAGAGTTTATGATTAATCCACTGGAAGCGGTGTATGGCATTCACATTCCCGCCGGTCAGTGGCACACATTGGAGGTGCTTGAGAGTGGTACAATGATCTTTGAGGTGAAGGATGGGCCGTATGCTCCGCTCGAGGAGGAGGATTTGATGTAGTATAACCTATTCTCTTACAATAAAAAAGCACCTACTGGAATGAACCCTGTAGGTGCTTTTTTATTGTGGAGAATATCGGAGTCGAACCGATGACCTTTTGACTGCCAGTCAAACGCTCTAGCCAGCTGAGCTAATCCCCCATTGTTTTTGGTGGTGCAAAGATAGATAATTTGTTTATATTTGCAATCAGAAAGAGTAAAGAAAAATAAAACAGCTATTATGATTGTGTTTAACACTACTTTTCATGTGGATGAGGCTATACAAGACGATTTTATAGAGTATATGTTGCAGGAGTTTATACCCATGGCTACTAAAAGTGGTTTGCTTACTTACCCAAGATTGGCAAGGATTTTTGGTAAGGAGGAGGATGAGGGACTCTCATTTGCAATGGAGTTTGAGGTTGCTGATATTATTGCAATGGAGAAATGGAATGCTGAGGAGAGTAATATAGTATATGCTCCGCTAATGGAGAGGTTTAAAGAGAAGATCATTGGCTTTTCTACTCTTATGCAGACAATTGATTATTAGATGCAGAAAGAAAGAATAATAATGGGTATCGACCCGGGAACTCAGGTGATGGGTTATGGTATTCTGAGGGTTTTAGATAACAAGCCTTCGATGTTAGCAATGGGTGTGATGAAGCTGAATAAGTATGGCGATCATTATATAAAATTGGCAAAAATATATTCTCGAATTATTGGGCTTATTGAGGAGTTTTTACCTGATGAACTGGCTATTGAGGCTCCGTTTTATGGTAAAAATGTACAGAGTATGCTTAAGCTGGGGCGCGCCCAGGGTGTGGCTATGGCTGCTGCAATTTCACGTGATATTCCCATTTTTGAATATGCACCTTTGAAGATTAAAATGTCTATCACAGGTAATGGTAGGGCTGCAAAAGAGCAGGTGGCATATATGCTGCAGAAGACATTGCATATTCCTGATGAGAATATGTTGGTTGAACTGGATGCTACTGATGGGCTTGCTGCTGCTTTATGTCATTTTTACCAGGCTGATATCTCTACTGGTGACACGAAATATAAGGATTGGAAAGATTTTGCCAATCGTAATCCAGAGAAGGTTAAAAAATAGTTTTTTCGGGTTGTTATTTAAGGAATCTTTTTATCTTTGTAGTTATGA
>JAAZCL010000045.1 GCA_012513315.1 Bacteroidales bacterium
GTCAGCTCCATTTGTCCACTCTGGTAACTGCCCTTAGAAAATATTTGTGAGCCTCTTGTCGGATTCGAACCAACGACCCCGAGATTACAAATCACGTGCTCTGGCCAACTGAGCTAAAGAGGCTTGAATGCTTGTTTTAGCTGTCTCTAGATATTTTATCTGAGAAACGGTCGCAAAGGTAGTGATATTTTTAATTATGCCAAAACTTTATCTGACTTTTTTCTAATTATCTTACTTTTTTTTCTTTGGTCTTTAAGATTTGTTTTTCAATTGCCATAATACAGAGGTCTATAGCCTCTTCAAATGTATCTGCATTTTTATTAGCAAATACCTCTTTGTGTTTAATATTTAATTTTAGAGCCGCATCTTTGTTTAAAACTGCTTCTGGTTTTATAACCTTTAGTATTACTTCTGCTTGAATTATCTCATCAGAGATCCTTTCAAGTTTCCTTACTTTTTTCTCAACAAATGTTTTTAATTGATCAGTTGCGTCAAAATTCACAGATTGAATTGTTAGTTCCATGCTATTTCCTCCTTTATTTATTTGCTCTTGGATGAGCGTTTTGATAAGTTTTTTTCATCTCTTCAAAAGTCACATGAGTATAGATTTGAGTTGATGAAAGACTGGTGTGACCCATCAACTCTTTTATAGAATTTATCTCGGCGCCATTATTAAGCATTGCTGTTGCAAATGAGTGTCTGAGTACATGAGGGCTTTTTTTTGAAAGTGTTGAAATACTATTCAAATGGTTATTAATAATTTTATATACGAGTTTTGGATACATAGCGCTTCCATCTTCTTTAACAAAAAGAAAAGACGATTTGTTCTCTATTTCTTTGTTCCTTATCCGAATGTATTTTTCTAATTTCACCTTGGTCAGGTCTGAAAATGGAATCAATCGCTGTTTGTTCCCTTTACCCGTTACTCTTATTGTGCAACTCGAAAAATCTATATCATTGTCTTTAAGCGATATGAGTTCCGCTCTCCTCATGCCAGTAAGATAGAGAAAGTCAATTAGTAATTGATTGCGTATACCTACAAAGTCATCAGAGAAGTTAGTTGCATCATCAAGAATTTCGTCCATCTGTCTTTCACTAACAAATGAAGGAATCTTTGTGTTTAATTTTGGTCCCGAAACATATTCTACTGGGCTTTTCTTTATAAAACCTGATTTATTCAAATATCTATAGAAAGTTTTTAGCGAGCTGAGTTTCCTGTTAACGGTACTTGCTTTAAAACCTTGTTCTATTAAACTACTTATCCATATACGAACAATATCACTATCAACCTTTATTAAACTAAGGTTGTCATCTTTTAGCTTAGCGAATTTTTCAAACTGAATAATGTCGTTTAAATATGAAATCTCCGTCTGAGAG
Source organism: Bacteroidales bacterium (assembly GCA_012513315.1). Taxonomy (GTDB): domain Bacteria; phylum Bacteroidota; class Bacteroidia; order Bacteroidales; family Dysgonomonadaceae; genus Proteiniphilum. The sequence continues at coordinate 1,378 of JAAZCL010000045.1, forward strand.
GAGTAGTTCTTCTCATAACGGAGATAATCAATAAATCTTTCTTTCCACATTCAGTAGCCTTTTGAATAAATCTATAGTACTACGAAGATAAAGAAATTTATATTAAAGTAGAAATTTAATCTTCTTCTTCTTGCAGTTTTTGCACATAAACAGCATGCTGTTTTTGCTTACGGTTTTTAACCGATGGTTTCATAAAGGCCTGACGTCTGCGTAGCTCTTTTACAACGCCTGTTTTTTCATACTTGCGTTTGAACCTCTTTAGTGCCCTTTCTATGTTTTCTCCTTCTTTTATTGGAACTATTATCATTATGCAATAACCTCCTTTCTATTTGGGCTGCAAAGATATAAATAAAAAATATAGTTTCAACTCAAAATCCAAAATAATTAAAATATTGTCCATATCAAAAGAGTATGATAGCCCTATTAGGGGCGTATCTTAGTCGGCTTAACACTGTATCAACTCTGTATTAAGTCTGTATTAACACTGTTGTTATACAGGGTTGATCAGGACTATGTATGGACTATATATGGGTTTGTTATAAGCTTTGTATGGACTTTGTTTAGATATTGTATAGACTTTATTCAATTTGTATACACAAAAAAAGAGACTGACTCCGTTCAGAATTAGTCTCTTTAATAATATTTTGTGAGAATTGTGAAATTACTTCACTTCTTCAAAATCCACATCAGTTACATTGTCATCAGGAGATTTGTTCTCACCTCCAGGCTGTTCACCCCCATCTGCTCCGGGTTGTGGCCCCTGTTGAGCATTTGTAGCATTATACATTTCCTGAGAAGCTGCTTGGAACACAGCGTTCAATTCATTTGATGCTGCGTCAATAGCGTCAATGTCTTGTGCTTTATGTGCTTCCTTAAGCTTGGCTAGTGCTGCTTCAATTGGAGCTTTTTTATCAGCCGGAATTTTATCTCCCAAATCTTTCAACTGTTTTTCAGTTTGGAAAATTGTAGAATCGGCTTGATTAAGCTTGTCTATTTTCTCTTTTTCCTTTTGGTCTGATTCTGCATTTGCTGCAGCTTCTTCCTTCATACGTTTAATTTCATCATCGCTTAAACCTGATGAAGCTTCAATACGTATTTTTTGTTCTTTACCTGATGCTTTATCTTTTGCAGATACACTTAAAATACCATTAGCATCTATATCAAAAGTTACTTCAATTTGAGGTACACCTCTTGGAGCTGGTGGAATTCCATCTAGATTAAAGACTCCAATCTGTTTGTTGTCCCTTGCCATTGAACGTTCGCCCTGAAGTACATTTATCTGTACCGAAGGCTGATTGTCGGAGGCAGTTGAGAATGTCTCACTTTTTCTAGTAGGGATAGTTGTATTAGCGTCTATTAGCTTGGTCATTATACCACCCATAGTTTCAATACCTAATGATAAAGGAGTAACATCAAGCAATAGTACATCTTTTACCTCGCCTGTAAGTACGGCTCCTTGAATTGCAGCACCAATAGCTACAACCTCATCAGGGTTAACGCCTTTATGTGGTTTTTTACCAAAAAGATTTTCAACAAGTTCTTGTACGGCTGGAATTCTTGTAGAACCACCAACTAGGATAACCTCGTCGATATCAGAGTTGCTCATTCCTGCATCTTTCATTGCCGAAAGAATAGGCTGCTTGCACTTCTGTAATAAATCATCAATTAGTTGCTCGAATTTAGCGCGAGAAAGAGTTTTTACTAAGTGCTTTGGAATACCGTTAACTGGCATTATATAAGGGAGATTGATCTCTGTTGAGGATGCGCTAGAAAGTTCAATCTTAGCCTTCTCAGCAGCTTCTTTTAAACGTTGAAGAGCCATAGGGTCTTTTCTTAGGTCGATACCCTCATCTTTCAAAAACTCATCGGCAAGCCAATCGATAATACGATGGTCGAAGTCGTCACCACCAAGGTGAGTATCTCCATTAGTAGATTTTACTTCAAAAACGCCGTCGCCAAGTTCAAGAATAGATATATCAAAAGTGCCACCACCAAGGTCAAACACTGCAATCTTTGAATCCTTGTTTTGCTTGTCCAATCCATAAGCCAATGCAGCTGCAGTTGGCTCGTTAACGATACGACGTACAGTTAATCCGGCAATTTCACCCGCCTCTTTAGTTGCTTGGCGCTGAGCATCACTAAAATATGCAGGAACAGTAATAACGGCTTCTTTAACCTCTTGACCTAAGTGGTCTTCGGCCGTTTTTTTCATCTTCTGCAATATAATTGCAGATATTTCTTGAGCGGTAAATAATGTTCCATTAATATCAACACGTGGAGTGTCGTTATCACCTTTTACAACTTTATAAGGAACCCTTCCAATTTCTTTTTGAACTTGGTCATATGTCTCTCCCATAAATGTTTTTATAGAAGATACTGTATTAACTGGGTTAGTAATAGCTTGACGTTTTGCAGGATCACCCACTTTACGTTCTCCATTATCCATAAATGCAACTACAGAAGGAGTTGTACGTTTCCCTTCATTATTAGGAATTACAACTGGTTCATTACCTTCCATTACGGATACGCATGAATTTGTTGTTCCTAAGTCTATTCCGATTATTTTTCCCATAGTTTGTTATATATTAATTTTTGTATGTTCAAATTTTTGTCTGTTATCTTTATATTCAATTGTTTTCAAATGTTGTGCCAAAAATCTTTAAAATCTACATTCTGCCATTATGACGTAGAGAAAATACCATAGAATTAAGATTTTTTGGGCGAAAATCAAATTCTTAGTGAGATTTATATATCTTTGAAGAACAGATTTATGGGAGTTTTTAAAAATTAAAAAAATATGTATACAGAACAAGATATAGATCTATTAAAGCAAAAAGGTGTTTCTACAGAACAAATTGAATCTCAATTGGAAAACTTTAAAAAAGGATTCCCTTTCTTAGAAATTGTTTCTGCTGCTCGTGTTGGTAATGGAATTTTAAAAATTGATGATAAAGAAGAGAAAATTTATCTGAATAAATGGAGTGAGTTTTTACAAAGTCATAAAACTGTAACAAAATTTGTTCCTGCGTCGGGTGCAGCAAGTAGAATGTTTAAAGACCTTCTCTCATTTTATTACTCAGATGAAAATACACCTACAACCGACTTTATGAAAACGTTTTTCGGGCGAATTCATGAATTTGCATTTTTTCCGCCTTTAAATAATTTATGCACTGAAGTGTACGGTAAGTCTATAGATCAGTTGTGCGAGGAAGACAGATATAAAGATGTTTTAAAGGTTTTGCTTTTAGATGAGGGAAAAAACTACTCTAATAAGCCAAAAGGATTGTTGCTTTTCCATAGTTATCCCGAGGGTAATCGTACACCACTGGGTGAGCATTTAACAGAGGGAGTATTTTATGCCAAAAATGCAGATAATGTTGTAAATATACATTTTACTGTTTCTGAAGAGCATAAAGAAATGTTTGAACTTCTTACTGCGGCAAGGAAATTGAATTATGAACTAAAGCTCGACTCGAAGTTTTTGGTTTCATTTAGTGTTCAGAAGCCTTCAACTGATACTATTGCAGTTGATATGAATAATGAGCCATTTCGAGAAAAAGATGGTACCCTTTTATTCCGACCGGGAGGTCATGGTGCACTTATAGAGAATCTTAACGATATAAATTCTGATGTTATTTTTATAAAGAATATAGATAATGTTGTTCCCGATAGATTAAAGGAAAATGAGGCTCATTATAAAAAACTACTCGCAGGTGTTTTAGTAACAATGCAAGAAAGAGCACATGACTATTTAGAAAAACTTGATTCTGGTGATTTTAATAGTGAATATCTTAACGAAATGCTTTCATTCACCCAGAATGAATTAAGTATACATAATTCAGCAGAGTTCACTTCAGAAGATGATTTAAAGAAATACTTAAAAGAGAAACTCGACAGACCATTTCGTGTGTGTGGAATGGTGAAAAATGAAGGTGAGCCGGGTGGCGGACCATTTATTGTAAAAAACATTGATGGTACTGCATCTCTACAAATATTAGAAAGCTCACAGATAAATAAAGACGACAAAAGGTCAATGGATTTATTCAACAACGGTTCTCATTTTAATCCAGTAGATGTTGTATGTGGAGTGAAGTGTTATCAAAATAATAAATTCGACTTGACAAAATATGTAGATACAAATACTGGCTTTATATCACTTAAGTCTAAGGATGGTAAAGAATTAAAAGCTTTAGAATTGCCTGGTTTGTGGAATGGCGCAATGAGCAATTGGAACACTATTTTTGTGGAAGTTCCTGTTTCAACATTTAACCCTGTAAAAACAGTAAACGATTTGCTTCGACCTGAACATCAATGAGGTTTCTTAAAATAATCTGTTTTATTTTTAGCCTACTAATCATGGTTTCATGTAAGCAGGCTAAATTAAATGATGCGAGGGATCAATACATCAGAGGAGATTATTACTCAGCAAGCCAAACATATAAAAAGTTATATACACAAAGTAGAAACAAGGATAATGCCCTCAAGGGTATTATAGCTTTTGAGATGGCAGAGGTTTACAGAAAGCTAAACCGTTCATCACATGCTGTAAACGCATACAAAAACGCAATACGATATGAATACCCCGATAGCTTAATTTATTTGAGGTACGCTCAAATGCTACACAAACAGGGTGAATATAACCAAGCAATTGAAGCTTATACTGAATTTTTAAATTTAAGTCTCGATAATCAAATAGCAAAAAATGGACTAGAAGGTGCATCTTTGTCATTATTATGGCAGGAGGAGAACACAAAAGGGATTAATATAGCATATTCAGAGCTTTTTAATTCTAATAGAGGTGAATTTAGTCCTGTATTGGCTCAAAATGACAATGTAATATATTTTAATTCATCTAGAAACGATGCTATAGGAGATACTAATAGTCCCATTACAGGAGTTAAGTACAACGATATATATATAGCCGAGAAGAACGCAATTGGTGAATGGCAAAAACCGAAAAGATTATCTTCAGAAATAAATACAGAATTTGATGAGGGCACAGCAACTATTACCAGCAACGGAAAATACATGTTTTACACGTATAGCTCTCCCAGTGCCAGTAATCCCACCGTCACCAAAATATATGTCTCCAGAAGAATTAATGGCACTTGGAGCATTGGAAGAGAATTAAAACTTGCAGAAAATGATAATACTTCACTATTTGCACATCCATCTGTTTCTCCTTCAGGAGAATACCTTTATTTCGTATCAGATATGCTAGGTGGATACGGCAGTAAAGATATATGGCGGGCAAAGCTTGCAAATGAAATTGAACCTTTATTCATAGAAAATCTTGGACCAGAGATTAATACACCGGGAGACGAGGTGTTTCCTTATTTAAGAAACGATACAACTCTCTATTTCTCTTCTGATGGGCATCCGGGAATGGGGGGACTCGATATTTTTATTGCAAGAAAACAGAATAACTCAGAACAGTGGAATATTGAGAACATTAAATCCCCAATAAATTCATCATACGATGATTTTGGAATAACATTTAAGAAAAACTCCGAAAAAGGATTCTTTAGTTCAAATAGAAATGATACTCGTGGTTATGATCACATCTATTCATTTGAGATTCCAAATAATATCATTACTGTTGAAGGTATAGTTGTAGATCACGAAGATGAGTTTATCTATGGTGCTACCGTACTGGTTGTGGGGAGTGATGGTTTACAACAATCTTTTAAAACTAACAAAGAAGGCGAATATCGATTTGTAGCAAATGCTGGAAATAACTATCTATTAATGGCAATTACAGAAGGTTTTCTGAATCAAGAACACTCTCTTAAAGTAGGACCTAATGTTTCAGATACATTGTATTACGTCGATTTTGAGATGATTCCATATAATAAACCTGTAGTATTAGAAAATATATTCTACGATTTTGATAGCGCATTGCTTAAAGAAGAGTCTAAAGACGAACTAGATGGTTTAATTGATATATTAAATGAGCATCCCGGTGTTGTAATCGAGTTGAAAGCTCATACAGACAGATGGGGAAGTGAAGATTATAACTATAGTCTTTCACTCAGTCGTGCACGTTCTGTAAAGGATTATTTGATCAATCATGGAATTAATACAGAAAGAGTCATTGCAGTAGCAGTTGGCAAAAATGAACCAAAAATAATAACATCTTCAATTGCAACTAAATATAATTTTCTAAACGAAGGAGATGTGCTCAATGAGGAGATAGTAAAGACGTTTTCTATAGAGCATCAGGAGATAGCTGATCAGTTAAATCGTCGTACTGAGTTTAAAATAATCGATTTTTAAGAATTCATAAATAGAAATCATATTCTCCAAAATAATATGTAATTTTGTTCAACGCACAACTAAAAACTCAACGCTGCGTATTTAAGAGAAATATATGCTAAAATCAATATATATAGAGAATTACGCTTTAATTGATTCACTCAATATAAAATTTGAAGCCGGATTAAATGTAATCACTGGCGAAACAGGTGCAGGAAAATCGATAATTCTTGGTGCTCTTTCACTTATATTGGGACAGCGAGCTGATAGTAGACATATTAAGCATAATGAAAAAAGATCTGTGATAGAGGGCGTTTTTCATATTTCTGACTATAATTTAAAGCCTTTTTTTGATGAGCGCGAATTGCTATTTGATGAAAAAGAATGCATACTGCGTCGTGAAATATGGACAAGTGGTAAATCGAGGGCTTTTGTTAATGACTCTCCTGTTTTACTGAATGATCTTAAGGAGTTGGCCGATAAGTTAATAGATATTCACTCACAACACCAGAATCTTGCATTGAGCGATAACCTGTTTCAGCTAAAGATAGTAGATGTTTTGGCTAATACGGCCAAAGAGCTTGAGGGTTACGAAATGGCTTATAATAATTATATAGTATCAAAAAAGGCATTAAAGGCACTGCAATCAGAATCACAAAAAAGTAGGGAAGAAGAGGATTTTCTTAGATTTCAATACGATACTTTGAAAGAAGCTAATCTGACAATTGGAGAGCAGGAAGAGCTTGAAATAGAATTGGAAGCGTTAACTCATTCAGAAGAGATAAAATCGGCTCTGTTTTATACAACTAATTTGCTTTCTGAAGATGAGAACAGCATTGAATCGCAACTAAGAGCAGTAGGTGATAAGTTGCAAGGTATTGAAAGTGTTTTTCCAAAGGTTTCTGAGTTAACTGAAAGAGTGAAGTCTGCTTATATAGACATGAAGGATGTTCGTGAAGAGGCATCAAGCCTTTTCGAAACTGTTGAATTTGATCAGGAGCGTCAGGATTTTATTGAAAATAGATTGAGTACAATTTATGGTCTTTTGAAAAAACATACTGCTACTACTGTTGAAGAACTTATTAGTTTGGAAAATGAGATTAGACTTCAACTGGCAAAAATAGAATCTTTTGATGAACAGATATCTGCTTTAGAAAAAGAGACTTCTATTAATAAAGAATTGATGCTTGAAAAAGCGAAAGTATTGAGTAAGAAACGCAAATCATCGTCGCTCAATATTGAAAAGCAACTAATTGAAAAACTGTCATATTTAAAAATGGCAAACACTCGTTTTGTTTGCGATTATAAAGAAAAGAAAACTCCGGACAATACTGGAATTGATGATCTTCAATTTTTATTCTCTGCCAATAAAAACAGTGGTTTGCAGCCAGTTTCTGATATTGCATCTGGAGGTGAAATATCTAGATTAATGTTATGTTTAAAAGCTATGATTGCAGGAGCTGTAGCACTACCGGCAATAATTTTTGACGAGATAGATACCGGAACATCTGGAGATGTTGCCGATAGGGTAGGAGCTATTATGAAAGAGATGAGTAGTGGAATGCAAGTTATAGTTATAACTCATCTTCCACAAATTGCTTCTAAAGGTGATGTGCATTTTAAAGTATACAAAGAAGAATCCGATTTGGAAATGACCACTAATATAAAGGTATTAACTTCATCTGAAAAAATAGAGGAGATTGCAGGAATGCTAAGTGGAGCTGAAATTACAAAAGAGGCATTACAAAATGCAAGAGTGATGCTTGGTGTGTGATGATATATGTAAGGATTATAAATTGTAGAATATAATTATAGATTAAATGGGAGATAAAGAGATGATATTTGGCATCCGTGCTGTTATAGAAGCCATTGATGCAGGAAAAGATATTGATAGAGTTTTGATAAGGCGAGAACTTTCGGGAGATTTAATATTAGAGTTACAGCAACTGCTACGTGATTATGAAATACCAATGCAAAAAGTTCCCGTTGAGCGTATCGATAGAATAACTCGTAAAAATCATCAAGGTGTTATCGCTTTTACGTCTGCTGTTACTTATCATAAGCTAGAAAATATTATTCCACAATTATATGAGGAGGGTAAAAGCCCATTTATTCTTGTATTAGATGGACTTACTGATGTTAGAAATTTTGGCGCTATTGCCCGCACATGTGAGGTTGCAGGAGTTGATGCGATAGTTATTCCATCACGCGGAAGTGTGTCGGTTAACAGTGACGCGGTTAAAACTTCTGCTGGTGCTTTGCATACTATACCTGTTTGTAGAGAGAGAAGTTTGAAAGAAGCGGTAGTTTTTCTTAAAAATAGTGGAATAAAAGTAGTTGCTGCCACAGAAAAAGCTGCCACTATTTACACAAATTCAGATATGAGCCCACCTGTTGCAGTAATTATGGGTTCTGAAGATGTGGGTATTTCAAATGAGCTAATCAGAATCAGTGATGAGTTGATAAAACTTCCACAGTTTGGAAAAATTCAATCACTGAACGTATCAGTTGCAGCGGGTGTTATTATCTATGAGGTTTTAAGACAGAGACAAGAGGCCGCTCTTTAATGAATAATAATTATAATTAAAATGAGATGAAAAATCAAATATCTACAAACAGTGCACCGGCAGCCATTGGCCCATATAGCCAAGCTATAGAAGTAAACGGAGTGATATATTTGTCGGGTATGCTTCCCATCGATTGTGTTACAGGAGATTTTGTTCATGGAGGAATAAAAGAGCAAACAACTCAAATATTTGTAAACATTAAAGCAGTTCTTTCTGCTGCAGGAGTCAATATCGATAATGTAGTAAAAACTACAGTGTTTTTAAGTGATATGTCTCTTTTTGATGGAATGAATCAAATCTACTCTAAGCAATTTGCAGAACCATTTCCAGCTAGGTCTACTGTAGCTGTTAAGGGTCTTCCAAAAAACTCACTGGTTGAAATTGAGGTAATTGCTATAAAATGAAGACCTTGGGTAACGTGATATGGGTAGTATTTGGTGGTTTTGTTATAGCTATTGAATATGTATTAGGCAGTATTGCACTAATGATTACAATAATAGGTATTCCATTTGGTATTCAGTCGCTTAAGCTAGCTGAACTGGCTTTATGGCCTTTTGGTAAAAAAACAAAGCATAAGAAAACAACACCAGGATGCCTATCTCTTGTAATGAATATAATATGGTTCTTTGTTGGGGGCCTTCCCATTATTATAACACATCTTCTATTTGGTCTGCTTTTTTATATAACAATAATTGGAATTCCTTTTGGACACCAACATTTTAAGTTAATGAGATTAGCCATTAGTCCGTTTGGGAAAGAAGTTGTATACAGATAGAGTATGGGTTATTCAATGACTGAGGGCAGTATATCTTCCTCTTCAGGTGGATCTTTCGCGACCACAAAGGCACTTATTTCCCATAATGCATAGATGGGTAATGTTACAACAAAAAGTGAAAATGGATCACCTGAAGGTGTTATAAGTGCTGCGGCTATTAGAGAACCTACGACAGCATGTTTACGGTATTTTCTAAAAAAAGATCTATATATCAATCCTAGGCTAGATAATAACCAAAATACAAGAGGCAACTCAAATACCAATCCCATTATAAGTATAAGAGTATAAAAGTTGTTCATATATGAGTCTAAAGAGATCATATTCTCTATTGAAGCACTTAATTCAAAAGTGATTAGGAATCGGAAGATAAGTGGAAATACAATAAAATATCCAACTAAACATCCAATTATGAACATGAAGCCACCAAATCCGAATGCTTTTTTTACTCCTTTTGCTTCGTTATCATAAAGCGCAGGACTTACAAACTTCCAAATTTCAAATAATATAAATGGGATAGTGCAAAGTATTCCGAATGCAAATGATGTAGAGATATATGTCATGAACTGGGTTGTCATGTTTATATTCAGCATCTCCACTCTGAACGATTCGGAAGAAAAGTCAGGCAGAAAGGGAATGTATTGACCAGCTTTTTCAAAAAATTTATAGGTTATAAAATCTGAATCTTTAGGGGCAAGTATTACAGAATCAAATATATGAGGTATAATAATAAATCCCACTACAGAGAAAGCAACTACCGCAATAAGAATACGAATTATAGTCCATCTAAATTCCTCTAGATGGTCCCAAAAGGACATTTCTTTTTCTGCCATATATATACTTAGGCCTCTACTTTTAGGCTGGTTTCCTATTATTTATCTCCTGTTGAAGAAGTTTTGTGATCTGTTGTATCTGCTTTAATATCTTCCTCTATATCATTAAGGCCCCTTTTGAAACTATTAATTCCTTTGCCTAAACCTTTCATGAATTCAGGGATTTTCTTTCCACCAAAAAGAATTAAGATTACTATGACTATAATAGGTATTTCCCAACCGTTTAAATTTATAAGTAATGGATTCATTTGTGCTGTTTGTTTTTGTTTATAATTGATTATTAATTACTGAAATCTACCAGATGTTACAAATGTATGCGATATATATGAAATATACCACTCTTTTAATATAAAGTTTGAAAAAATGCTATTCATTAAACAAAATATTGATATCTATATAAATTGGAAGATGATCACTAAAGCCTCCATTGTAACGTGGTCCTATATTAGTTCTAAAAGGTTTCATGCCGTAGTATTTTTCGTCTTTTTCTAGTAAAAAACTCTCATTGTAAATATAAGCATTATTGTTTTTTACATGAGTTGAATTAGCATTGTTCAATAATCTGCCATTAACTATCAAGTGATCAATTACGCTCCACACCCCTTGGTATTTATAAGTACCACATTCAGGCGTTTTGTTCTTGATGTATAGAAGGTTGTACAGCTCATTGTTGAGAATGTCTTCTTTTATTTGATTTGCTTTAAGAACATTCAATATACTTTTGTCGTCTGGTTCGTCATTAAAGTCACCCATAATAATTAAATTAGGATTAATTCGAACCGAAAATATGCTATCTACTTTATTTCTTAAAACTTGAGCCGACTCAGTTCTTGCTTCTTCTGTATCAAGCTTTCCGGAAACTCGAGAGGGAAAGTGAACCACGAAAACGTCCAATGTATCTTTATTTTCAAGAGTACCTACGGCATGTAATATATTTCTAGTTGGGCGCCTTCTTTTATCACTAAACTTGATATCATATTCTGTGTGCTCTAGCAGCTTAAATTGATGTCGCTGATATAGTAACGCTACATCAATTCCCCTCTCATCAGGGGAGTCGGTAACGATAAAGTCATATCCCTGAACACTTAAAGCAGAGCGTTTAGTTAGGTCATGCAAGACAGAATCATTTTCTATTTCGCATAACCCCACTAATGCTGGTGAATACATACCCCCAACAGCTGTTATTACTTTTGCAATATTCTTCAACTTCTCTCTATACTTCCATTCGCTCCATCGCATAAAACCGTCGGGAAGGAAGTCGTTATCATCTTTTAGAGAATCGTCAAGAGCATCAAAAAGATTTTCAACATTGTAAAACAATACTCGGAAATTGTCTTGAGAGGCAACTTCTGTGAGGGGAATAAACAATAAAAAAACTATTGTATATAATCTTAGATCTATCAATTTTACTGCTTCTCTATTTCTCTTCAGGAAGATTTTCTAAAATCTTTATAAGATAATCCCAGAATTTGCCAACTGATGATATTTTCATTTTCTCATCTGGTGAATGCACATCTGTCATGTCAGGACCGATTGAAATCATATCAAGATTAGGGTATTTTTCAAGAAATAGGCCACATTCAAGTCCAGCATGAATCGCTTTTACCTTTGGGTCTTTGTTATAAAGCTTCTTGTACTCATTTTGTGCAACTTTCAATAATTCTGAATCTGCATTTGGCTGCCAACCAGGATAACCATCATTGTTTACAATTTTAGCACCTGCCAATTCAAATACAGAAGTAACCATATTTACGATATACTTTTTTTGCGATTCAGAAGAGCTGCGCTGACTAGTTCCAACTTCAATTTTCTTATCCGAAAGCATTTTTATAGATGCTAGGTTGGTGGAAGTTTCTACTAGTCCGGGAATATCTTCACTCATGCCTATGACACCGTGCGGACATGCATAAAGAGCAAGGATAAGACGTTCAGTTGTACCTTTATTTATAACATTTGATGGTGTTTGCACCGATTCCATCTGAATGTCGATATTTGGCTCGGTATGTTTAAGTTCCTCTTGTATATCAGCTAGAAAATTATTCAACTTAACACGAATATCTTCTTTGTATTTTTCTTTTACCCCCAATATCGCATTAGCCTCACGGGGTATAGCATTATGTAAGTTTCCTCCTTCAATTTTAGTAAGCATCATGCCATATTTTTTTCTTGTAAGAGAATGAAGAAAGCGGGTAAGAATCTTGTTAGCATTTCCAAAACCTTTGTCTATGTCGCTCCCTGAGTGTCCACCACGTAGGCCTTTGACTTTAATTTCGAACCAGAAATATTTTTTTGGAGAATCTTTCTCTTTGTATTCAAAATAAGCTTTAGTTCCTTTACCTCCAGCGCAACCAATATAAATCTCCCCTTCTTCTTCAGTGTCAAGGTTTATGAGTAGACTGCCAGTAAGAAAGTCTTTCTCAAGTGAGTTGGCGCCTGTTAGTCCGGTCTCTTCATCAACAGTGAAAAGAGCTTCAATTTTACCATGAGAAATATCGTCGGCAGCCAATATTGCAAGCTCTGCAGCAACCCCAATTCCGTTATCTGCTCCTAAAGTTGTGCCCTTTGCTTTTACCCAATCACCATCAATTATGGTTTCTATTGGGTCGTTGTCAAAATCATGCTCAACGTCCGAGTTTTTTTCACATACCATATCAACATGTGATTGTAAAATAAGCGTTGGCAATTTTTCTTTACCTGGTGTTGCCTCCTTTGTAATAATAATATTACCTGCTTTATCCTGTTTAGCATCAAGGTTATGCTTCTTTGCGAAGTCTAACAGGTAAGAAAGTATAGCTTCTTCTTTTTTCGATGGTCTGGGTATCTGAGTGATATCATAGAAGTAATTCCAGATAGCTGCAGGTTGTAATTCTCTAATTGGCATAATGTATTTAATTTTAAAAAGTAAATTTATTTTAATCGGGTTGATATTAAGTAAGCCATAAAATTAGTCGAAAAAAGGGGGTTGTGCAATAATTTTAGCATCTTTAATGACAATTTTAGCAGTGTAATAAGTTAATTCCACTATCTTTGCTCTTGAATTAAAGGAATATATTATGTTGCAAACACTAATAATAGGTATAGCGCTAGGGTTAATAGCTTTTTTATTAATGGGTATTCGAGTTTTCTTTACAAAAAACGGTGAATTCCCAAACACTCATATCGGAGCAAGTAAAGCTATGCAGGATAGAGGCATTAGCTGTGCCACTTCACAAGATACAGAATATCGTTATAAAGAGAGTCCAGTAGTAAAATTATTAAAAAAAGAAAATTTATAAATCTCCTGAAATGAAGAGTTACACCAATTACATAGTTAGCGGAGTGCTAGCTGTAGCAGTTATTGTTCTATTTATTCTGCAATTTAATTCTAAATCCAATTCTAAAGAAGAGAGTGGAAAAAACCTTTCAGTTATATTAAATGATTCTTCAATTACATTGCCTATTGCTTATGTAAATGTAGATTCACTTTTAGTAAACTATAATTTTGCAAAAGATCTTAATGAGTCGCTATTGAGAAAAGAAGAAAGCACACGTGCAACTCTTAATCAACGCGAAAATCAGATAAACTCAGCTGCACAAGAGTTCGAGCGTAAATTACGCAATAACGCTTTTTTAAGTCAGGAGAGAGCTCAGCAAGAGCAAGAGCGTATAATGAAGATGAATCAAGAGTATCAGCAGTTAGCAGAGCGTTTATCTCAAGAGTTTCTTCTTGAACAACAAAAGCTGAATCTTCAAATGGAAGATACTATCAAAGTTAGAATTGAGGAATTTAATAAAACACGCAACTACGAGATTATATTCAGTAATATTTCAACAAGTACACTTCTTTACTCAAAAGATAAATATGATATTACTGACGAAGTTATACATTTCCTCAATAATAAATATGGTCCCGCAACTGCTTCTGCAGAATAATAATTGTTTCATGTAATTTGAAACACTGGTTATCATACTTGCATAAACATTATGGAAAGTATATCAATGCAAAATTTCCAAATAATGTAAAAGCAGATATAGTTGTAGTTATACCTTGCTATAATGAGTTGGAACTCATACATACCTTGCAAAGTATAAAAACCATCAAAAAGCCTAACGCAAATATATTAATAGCAGTTATTTTAAATTCTGGCATAGATGACAATAAAAACATTTTATTGCAAAACCGCTTAACTTTCACTGAAGTTGAGCGGTTTGCTGTTTTAAATAATGAATCCAACTTAATATATTTCCCACTTTTATGCGAGAATCTTCCCAGAAAGCATGCAGGTGTTGGTTTAGCTAGAAAGATTGGAATGGACCTTGCAATTGATCATTTTCATTCAAATAATAATAATAGTGGAGTAATTATTTCACTTGATGCAGATTGTGAAGTTTCGCAAAACTTTTTCACTTCTATTAATGATGAGTTCAACAAAAACAAGAAACTAAACGCCACTATTCAGAACTTTCATCACCGAGTAGAGAATGATGATAAAGATATTGAATGTGCTATAAGGCAATACGAAATGTATTTACGTTATTTTAGTAAAATGCTCAAGTATACAGGATTTCCTTATTATTATCATACTATAGGATCGGCGTTTGCTGTTTCTGCCGATGCTTATGTACGAGTAGGAGGCATGGGAAGACAGCAGGGAGGCGAAGATTTTTATTTCTTACAAAAAGTATTTCAGCTTGGCCATATAGTTGAGTTACATGAAACCTATGTTTTTCCTGTGGCCAGATTCTCAGATCGGGTTCCTTTTGGAACAGGACCGGCTTTACAGAAAATACTGGATGAGCCTGATAGAAAAATTAAAGTTTACTCAAAACAATCGTTTTTTTATTTGAAATCTCTGTTCGAAATAAAAGATGGTTTTTTCAAAAAGGATGAAAATGAAATAACAGCCTTAATGTTACAACTTCATCCAGCTTTGCAAAACTTTCTTACAGAGGTAAACTTCATAGATAGTTTGAATGATTGTAATAATAATTGTTCTAATCTAAATAGTTACAGAAAAAGATTCTTTCACCATTTTAACTCCTTTAAAATTATTAAATATCTAAACCATGTTCATCCTTCACCATTTTCATTTGAAATACTGAATTAGTTAATAGCAAAATATAGTTTTTCATTTGATAATATACTGTAAAATTGTATTTTTGTACTAAAATTGTAACTGTAAACTTTCTTTTTTATTAAATAAACTGTGATTCATGAATACCAATATCCTTGAAATTATTAGTGCATTCTTAGTGTTATTTGCAATAATAGATGCACCCGGATCGGTGCCCATTTTCTTAAATATAAAAAGTCAAAATAGATCAATACATCCTGAGAAAGCTACATTATACTCATTAATTATTTTAATTGGCTTTCTGTTTATAGGCGAGTGGCTTTTAAAATTATTTCAAGTTGATATTTCTGCTTTTGCTGTTGCAGGAGCAATAGTTTTATTGATAATTTCAATAGAGATGATATTTGGCGTAGAGATATTTAAGAATGATGACCCTTCTTCTGACAACTCATCAACACTTTTTCCTGTTGTGTTTCCACTCATAGCTGGTCCTGGCAGTTTTACCACACTCCTTTCAATGAGAGCGGAATATCATACAGTTAATATTATATTAGGAGTACTAATCAATATGGTTGTGGTGTATCTTGTTTTGAGATATCTCAGTTCGGTAAAAAGGATTCTTGGTGATACAGGATCTTATATTCTTCGTAAATTTTTTGGTGTCATTCTAATGGCAATCTCTGTAAAACTTATCACTTCCAATCTTAGTCAACTTATAGCAACTGTAAATGCAGTTGGTTAGATAAGTGGTTTAAGTTCAGGCAGAAATATAATATTAATTATAGTTTAAAAACTTGAATTTACAGGAAAAATTTGTATATTTGTGTTCTCAATCAGCAAGGTTTCACTTAGGTTTTTTAGGTTATATTTTAGCTAGTGATACCTATCCACGAATGAAGATAGATTTATTATATATATTAAATTCAACAACATGAGAATTTTAAGTATTTTAGGACGTGAAGTTTTGGATTCAAGAGGAAATCCAACAGTCGAAGTTGATGTATTAACAGAGTCGGGTGCGTTTGGACGTGCAGCTGTACCTTCAGGGGCATCAACAGGTGGAAATGAAGCTTTAGAGCTTCGTGACGGCGATAAAAGTCGATACCTCGGAAAAGGAGTTTTAAAAGCAGTCGAAAATGTAAACGATATTATTGCTCCTGCATTGATCGGGTCAAATGTTTTAGAACAAAATCAGATTGATGCCAAAATGATAGAAATGGATGGAACAAAAACTAAGTCAAACCTTGGTGCAAATGCTATCCTTGGTGTTTCATTAGCAGTTGCAAAAGCTGCAGCCGACTATCTTGGTCTTCCACTTTACCGTTATATCGGAGGAGCAAACACATACGTTCTTCCTGTGCCTATGATGAATATCATTAACGGAGGTTCTCACTCAGATGCTCCTATTGCATTTCAAGAATTTATGATTCGCCCTGTAGGTGCAAAATCATTTAAGGAAGGACTTCGTATGGGTACTGAGGTATTCCATGCATTAAAGAAAGTTCTTCACGATAGAGGCTTAAGTACTGCAGTTGGTGATGAAGGTGGTTTCGCACCTAATCTGTCTGGTGGAACTGAAGAAGCTCTTGAATCAATTCTTACAGCTGTTAAGAATGCTGGTTATACTCCTGGTGAAGATGTTAAAATTGCACTTGACTGTGCTGCTTCTGAATTTTATGTTGATGGCGTTTACGACTACTCAAAATTTGAAGGCGCTAATGGTAAAAAGCGTACAAGTGAAGAGCAGGCTACTTATCTAGAAGAGTTGATCTCTAAATACCCAATTGATTCAATTGAAGATGGTATGCACGAAGAGGACTGGGATGGATGGAAATTGTTGACAGACAAAATTGGTGATAAATGTCAATTAGTTGGCGACGACTTATTTGTTACTAATGTTGATTTCCTCGAAAAAGGTATCAAAATGGGTTGTGCAAACTCAATCCTTATTAAAGTTAACCAAATTGGTACGTTAACTGAAACCCTCAATGCAATTGAGATGGCTCACAGACACGGTTACACTAGTGTAACTTCTCACCGTTCGGGAGAGACTGAAGATGCTACAATTGCAGATATAGCCGTTGCAACAAATGCAGGTCAAATAAAAACTGGCTCACTTAGCCGTTCAGACCGTACTGCAAAATATAACCAACTACTTCGTATAGAGGAAGAGTTAGGTGATAGAGCAGTTTATGGATACAAAAAAATCATATAACTGATATACATTGAATCTTATATAATTAGAACCACTCCTTTATGGGGTGGTTTTTTTGTTAGGCTGTTTTTGTGTTTTTTATAATATTTTTTGCATATTTGCAAGGAATCTAAATTAATAGCCTATGAAATATTTTTATCTTGTTCCAATTGCCTCAGCTGTTGCTCTGATATTTGCATACTATTTCTTCAAGCAAATGATGAAGGAGAGTGAGGGCTCAGAGAAAATGAAATCTATAGCCGGATTCATCCGAGATGGCGCAATGTCATATCTTAAACAACAATACAAAGTCGTGCTAATTGTTTTTATTATTCTTGCACTCATATTTACTGTGATGGCTTATTTTGGAATGCAGAATAATTGGGTGCCTTTTGCATTTATCACAGGTGGATTTTTTTCTGCCTTAGCAGGCTTCTTTGGCATGAAAACAGCTACATTCGCATCTGCCAGAACAGCTAATGCCGCTCAACATTCACTAAATTACGGATTAAAGGTGGCTTTTAGATCTGGAGCAGTGATGGGTTTAGTTGTAGTAGGACTAGCGTTGCTTGATATTTCTGCATGGTATTTAATTCTCGATTATTTCGTAGACGATGCCGATGCAGGTCATAAGCTTATTATGATAACAACCACTATGCTTACTTTTGGTATGGGTGCCTCAACGCAAGCACTGTTTGCACGCGTAGGTGGAGGTATTTATACAAAAGCAGCTGATGTTGGAGCAGATTTAGTAGGAAAAGTGGAGGCGAGAATACCAGAAGATGACGCACGAAACCCTGCTACTATCGCAGATAATGTTGGAGATAATGTAGGTGATGTAGCCGGAATGGGTGCCGATTTATATGAGTCGTATTGTGGGTCAATACTTTCTACTGCCGCTCTTGGAGCATCAGCATTTGTTTTAAATCCCACTATGCAGCAAAATGCCGTATTTGCACCTATGATTATTGCTGCTATAGGAGTGTTCTTGTCAATATTGGGCATCTTTATAGTTAAAACTAAAGATGATGCTAACATAAAAGAACTAATGAATTCTCTAAATAAAGGAGTAAATGTTAGCGCTATATTTATAGCTTTATGTACTTTTATTATACTTTATCTTTTTGAGTTCAGTAATTGGATAGGACTTTCATTTTCTGTAATTACTGGTCTATTAGCTGGAATAATAATTGGACAGGGAACCGAATATTTTACATCATCGTCTTACAAACCAACAATTAGAATAGCCGAAAGTACAAAAACAGGACCTGCAACAGTTATTATTTCAGGTCTTGGCACAGGATTTATATCCACCTCAATTCCAGTATTAACTGTTGTCTTTGCAATACTTATCTCATTTCTTTCTGCCAATGGCTTCGATCTTACTAACATGCTCACTGCCGAAAGCGTAAGTATGGGTTTGTATGGTATAGCTATTGCATCTGTTGGAATGCTTTCAACATTAGGCATAACTTTAGCCACTGATGCTTATGGTCCCATTGCCGACAACGCCGGTGGTATAGCAGAAATGAGTAATCTTAAGCCGGAGGTTAGAAATAGAACCGATATGCTCGACTCTTTAGGTAATACAACCGCTGCTACTGGTAAAGGATTTGCTATTGGCTCTGCTGCATTAACAGGTCTAGCATTAATGGCATCTTATGTTGAAGAACTCCGTGTAGCACTTTTAAGAACTGGTGACACTATCCTCGAGATGGATAATGGTGACACTATTGAGGTAGCAAGAGCCAGCTTTGTTGACTTTATGAACTACTATCAGGTTACTTTAATGAATCCTAAAGTCATAGCAGGTATATTTCTAGGATCAATGATGGTTTTTCTTTTCTGCGGATTAACAATGAATGCTGTGGGTAGAACTGCACAGAAGATGGTAGAAGAGGTTCGTCGTCAGTTTCGTGAGATAAAAGGCATATTAACCGGTGAAGAAACTCCCAACTATTCGCTTTGTGTATCAATATCAACTAAAGGAGCACAACGTGAAATGCTTTTACCTTCACTGCTTGCAGTAGCAGCACCAATTTTAACTGGTCTATTTATGGGTGTATCAGGTGTCATGGGATTATTGGCAGGTGGACTTAGTTCAGGATTCGTTATGGCAATTTTTATGGCCAATTCAGGAGGAGCCTGGGATAATGCTAAAAAATATATAGAAATGGGCAATCTTGGGGGTAAAGGAAGTGAATCTCACAGAGCTTCAATTGTGGGTGATACAGTAGGAGATCCATTTAAAGATACATCTGGACCATCACTAAATATACTCATTAAACTCATGAGTATGGTTTCAATTGTTATGGCAGGACTTACTGTAGCATGGAGTTTGCTATAGTCATATTCAAGCCAAAGTTTAGTGAATATTATAATATTGCATAGATGAAGTTACAGTAAGATTTTGTATATTTGATGTCCGAAAAATTCCCATTCGTAAGAGATATATTAACATTAAAATAGAATTAAATTATGAGTTTTTTAACTAACGACAAATTAACTATTGTTGGTGCTGCTGGTATGATTGGTTCCAACATGGCTCAAACAGCTGCTATGATGCGCTTAACACCAAACATCTGTCTTTACGACCCATTCGAAAAAGGTCTTGAGGGTGTTGTTGAAGAAATGCGTCACTGTGGTTTCGAAGGTGTCAACTTTACATACTCAACAGATGTAAAAGAGGCATTCACAGGCTCAAAATTCATGATTTCCTCAGGGGGCGCTCCTCGTAAAGAAGGCATGACACGTGAGGATCTGCTTAAAGGGAACGCAGAAATTGCAGCTCAGCTAGGGAAAGATATCAAATCATATTGCCCAGATCTGAAACATCTTACAGTTATTTTTAACCCAGCTGATATCACTGGTTTGGTTGCTCTAATCTTTTCAGGCTTAAAACCTTCACAAGTTACAACACTTGCAGCTTTAGATAGTACAAGATTGCAGAGCGAATTAGCTAAGCACTTTGGTGTAGATCAAAGCAAAGTAACAGGGGCTCGCACTTACGGTGGTCACGGTGAGCAAATGGCAGTATTTGCTTCAACTGCTCTAATCGATGGTAAACCACTTGCAGAGCTAATTGGTACAGATGCACTTACAGAAGAGCAATGGGCCGATCTTAAAGTACGTGTTACAAAAGGTGGAGCTAACATTATTAAACTTCGCGGACGCTCATCTTTCCAGAGCCCTGCATACACATCAGTAGAGATGATTCGTGCTACAATGGGCGGAGAAGCATTCAGATGGCCTTCAGGTTGCTATGTCAACGGTGAAGGATTTGATCATATCATGATGGCAATGGAAACTACATTAGATAAAAATGGTGTTGCTTTTGGAGAAGTAAAGGGTACTGAAGCAGAAATTGAAGAATTGAAACAGAGCTATGGTCACCTTGTAAAATTACGTGACGAGGTTATTTCTATGGGAATTATACCAGCTACAGCAGATTGGAACAGTGTTAATCCTAACCTGTAACAAGAAATATTTTTCACATAAAAGAGCCGGCTCATTGAGTCGGTTTTTTTATGTGAAGTCTGAAAGTGAATAAATTTTTGCTAATAAACATATGATGGTTGTTTATGATTAGGAGTATTCTGACTATCATTATTTTGGATAAAATTGATGTTTTTTCGCAAAAATTGGTAGTGATGTGAAAATAAGCCTATATTTGCACAGGAAACAAGAATATACACTTTAAATATTATCTAAAAGTCATGAGTAGTCAATTATCTAGAAGAAAATTTATTAAAACTGCAGCTGTAGGTGCAGTTGGAGTAGTGGCATTTCCTCAGTTCCTGGCATCTTGTAAACAAAGCAAAAAAGCAGGGGGTGATGATGGTCTTTTACGTTTAGGATTTATTGGACTAGGCCAGCAAGCAATGTACCTGTTACACGGTTTCATTGGTATGTCTGATGTTAGAGTAGTTGCAGGATGCGATGTATATGGCATTAAAAGAGAAAGATTTCTGAAAAGAGTTAATGAGCATTATGCAACTAATGGAGAAGAAGTGTCCGTGGAGGTTTATGAGCGATATGCCGACCTTATAGCACGAGATGATATTGATGCGGTAGTTATTGCTACCCCAGATCATTCACATGCCTTCATTGCGATAGAAGCTTGTAAAGCAAAGAAAGATATTTATCTTGAAAAGCCATTAACATTTACTATTAAAGAAGGACAGGCACTAACAAAAGCTGTGCGTGATAATGGAGTAATCTTAGCTGTTGGAAGTCAGCAACGTTCGGATGCTAATTTTCAGCATGCAGTTAAAATGGTTCAAGATGGTAAGCTAGGTAAAATTGAGCGTATAAATGCTTACGTTGGAGCGCCACCTGTACCTTACGATCTTCCTGAGGAAGCAGTTCCAGCAGATCTGAATTGGCCTTTATGGTTAGGTCCTTCTGAGTATGTGCATTTCAATACACAGCTTAACCCCCCAATTTCTATTAACCCTGATCAGAACGAACAGTTTTGGGGAGCATGGCGTTGGTATAAAGAGTTAGGCGGTGGCTTCACTACTGATTGGGGAGCACATATGTTTGATATTGCTCAGTGGGCAATAGGAAAGGATAAAAGTGGTCCAGTTGAAATTATCCCTGCAGGATATGATGATACTAAATATCTTACCTTTATTTATGATAATGGAGTGGTAATGACCGAGGAGCCATTTAATGAGCAGATGACCAAAGGTGTTAAGTTTTGGGGAGATAAGGGGTGGATTGAAATTTCTAGAGAGCACTATATTGCGTCCGATGATAGTCTTTTACCCACATCAAGAGAGGAAACTGAAGGCGCATACGAAACACAGATTCCTCACCTTTCTAACTTTATCGAATCAGTTAAAAATAGAACCGAGCCAGTTGTACCAGTTGAAGTAGGACACAGCTCATGCGTGGTATGTACACTCGGAAATATTGCTGACGATATGGGACGTCCAATTAAGTGGAACCCATCTACAGAAACATTTGTTGATGATTCAGAAGCAGATGCACACAGACTTTTCAATAAAACATATGCCAAAGGTTATTCATTATAACTAAAACGTTATTAAGTTTAATTACTGATACAAGAAAAAGCTACTCAATTGAGTAGCTTTTTCTATATATTGATAAAGTATTTCCAAGTAAACCTAATTCGATTCCGCTGGCTTTAACATTATCCCCAATTCATCAAGTTGCTCAATTGTTACAGTTGAGGGTGCATCAATCATCACATCCCTTCCTGCTGTATTTTTAGGGAATGCAATAGTATCCCTTATACTGTCGAGGCCAGCAAAAATTGAAACAAACCTGTCTAAACCAAAAGCAATACCTCCATGTGGAGGCGCACCATATTGAAATGCTTTCATTAAGAAGCCAAACTGCGCTTCCGCCTGTTCATCAGTAAAGCCAAGTACAGTAAACATTTTCTTTTGAAGACTGCTGTCGTGTATACGAATAGAACCACCGCCAATTTCAACACCGTTAATAACTAAATCATAAGCGTTTGCACGAACTGCTCCTGCATCACTATCAAGAAGCGCAATATCCTCAGCCTTTGGAGAAGTGAAAGGGTGATGTTTAGCAAAAAATCGTCCCAACTCTTCATCTTTTTCCAGTAGAGGAAAATCTACTACCCAAAGACATTTATAATTCTCTTTATCTCTTAATCCTAGACGAGTGCCCATCTCTAGTCGCAGTTCATTTAACTGTTTTTGAGTCTTTTCTGTCTCTCCAGCAAGCACAAGTAGCAAATCACCCGGTTTTGCATTGCACTTTACAAGCCATTTTTTCAGAATCTCTTCGTTATAAAATTTATCAACTGAAGATTTTATTGATCCATCTTCATTATATCTTACGTAAATAAGGCCAAGAGCACCAATCTGTGGACGCTTAACGAAATCAGTTAACTCATCAACTTGCTTTCGTGTATAACTTGCGCAACCTTCTGCACAAATAGCTCCTACATATTCAGAAGAATCAAATATTCCAAAACCAACACCTGCTGTCAGCTCTTTAATCTCAGTAAACCTCATTTCAAAACGTGTATCAGGCTTATCTGAACCATAGAATTTCATTGCATCGGCATAACTGATACGAGGAAAATCAGGAATATCCACACCTTTAATTGTCTTAAATAGATGCTTAGTAAGCCCTTCAAATAAATTTAATACATCATTCTGATCTACAAACGACATTTCGCAGTCAATTTGCGTAAACTCAGGCTGTCTATCTGCTCTCAAATCTTCATCTCTGAAGCATTTAACTATCTGGAAGTAACGATCAAAGCCAGATACCATCAACAACTGTTTAAACAATTGAGGTGATTGAGGTAAAGCATAAAACTCACCCTGATTCATACGAGATGGAACAACAAAGTCGCGTGCCCCTTCTGGTGTTGAACCAATTAAAACGGGAGTCTCAACTTCCATAAAGTTTTTCTCATTTAAGTAACTACGAGTTTCAAATGCCATTCTATGACGAAGCTCAAGGTTTTTGCGAACAACATTGCGACGAAGATCTAAATATCTATATTTCATTCTTAACTCATCGCCACCGTCGGTCTCTGTTTCTATTGTAAAAGGAGGAGTTTTAGAAGAGTTTAATACATTTAGTTCAGAAACAATAATCTCAATATCACCCGTGGGGATGTTACTGTTTTTGCTACTTCTTTCCATTACTCTTCCCGTTACCTGAATAACCCATTCACGCCCCAGCTTATTAGCTTGTTCACATAGGTCGTGATTTACCTCCTGGTTAAAAGATAACTGAGTAATTCCATACCTGTCTCTCAAGTCGATAAAGGTCATTCCTCCCATCCTGCGAATTTTGGATACCCATCCCGCTAGTGTAACTTCTCTGTTTGCATCAGCAAGTCTAAGCTCGCCGCAAGTGTTTGTTCTATACATAAATAACTTCCGTTCTGTTACGTTAAATTCAATATGCAAATGTACACAATTATAAAATACTTACCACTTTATCTGCCACCTTTTCAAACTCTTTAAGGTGAGTAGCCATCAAAATAGTGATACTGGGATAGCGCATTTGTATATTTTGAAATATATCAATAGCATTTTCTGTGCTTATACCAGCCGTTGGTTCATCAACAACCAAAAGTTGTGGTTGTTTAAGTAAAGCCTGAGCCAGCAGTAGCTTCTTTCTCTGTCCACCACTCAGTATTTCACCATTTTCACCAATCCAGCTTCCCAGCCCTTCTGAGAGAGATGCGCGCCATGGTGCTAGATCAACAGTCATCAAAACGTCCTCAATTTCTTCATCAGAATATCCTTCAAAATTCTCTCGTAATGTACCTGTAAGTAAATATGCTTTTTGTGTTACATATATAGCTTCAGGAATAGGGAGATTTGATATTCTCTCATTATTCCAAACAATCTCTCCTCCCTCTAAATACTCAGGAAAGAAAAGACTATTTAATAAAGTAGTTTTTCCTTTTCCTGTCTCACCATACAATGCTATCCATTCACCTTTGTTGATATTAAGCGAAATTGCCTCAACTTTTACTGGAGTATCGGGAATCATTGCGCTTAGATTCAATAGTTGTAATTGTTCCAGTGCAGAGCTAACTTTAACCTCTTCCATGGGAGCGCTGCCCTCATTTATAATTGAATCAATATCTTTTATCTGATGCTCAACAGAACTCTTTTCCGATTTGCCTGAAAATAGTATCTCAGATAATTCTGCCTGTGCCATTATTCCAAAGAAGATACCAATTGCAAGGGGAGCATTCATACCTTGTTGACTTGAATGCCAGAGCAGAAAAGAAGCTATATAACTAAAACCTAATCCCGCAATTAACTGAAGATAGAATGAGTTGATTTGAATTTTACTTTCTAAATGTTCAATCTTTACTCTATTATGTTCATTACTCTCAATGGCCTTATCCTCCATATTATACTTCGATATCTCAATCCTTCCTCTAAAACTTTGTATAAGAGATTGATGATTCTCCTCTCTAATATCTTTTAATTTAGAATACAATATTTTGTTTCTTCTATAAACAAACTGTGGAACTAAAAACAGGAGTATCACTGACGATATTAAGAACTCAATAGCTATAACACGAGAAAAGATTACCAGAAATACAAAATAAACAGATATAGTTAAAAGCAAAGCAGCAAAAGGCAGCAACCATAAGAGTATATGGTTTAGTATCTGATCAATACCATGAGTACTGTTTTCTAATAAAGATGAATTATTGTTTACCTGTTTCTTAAAATAGGGCAATCTGGCAACCGATTTAAATATTTTAAGCTGCAAACTTTGTTGTACATCTAATGTAGTCTTATGGTTTTCCAATCTCTCAAAATAGCGTGTAGCAGTTCTAAATATTGCCAGAAGTCTTATTATCGCCGATGGCACAAGATATGAAAAACCAATATTAGCTGTAACAAACATTACACTGCAAATTGCCAAGAACCATCCCGAAATAGCGGGCAAAGCCACAAAAGCGATAGTCCATAATGCTAATAAAAAAAAGCCCCTTCTCCATTTAACCTTAAAAGGATCAACAATATATGTAACAATAAAATCACGCATACGCCATTTTCTCCCCCCAATTTAAATTTAAAATTGAATCTGCCACAGACTCAAATTTTTGTTCATGCGAAGCCACAATCACTAGTCGTTCTTTTGCCATATGAACAATCTCTGAAATAATTATCTCGGTAGTGTCAGTATCTAAATTCGCAGTTGGTTCATCTAATATTGCAATAGGTCTAGGGTGAAGCATCATTCTGGCAAGCGTAACCAGCTGGCGCTCGCCACCCGAAAGTTGTTTTCCGTTGTGACTAATAATCGTATCCCACCCATCTTCTTTTTTATCTAATATTCTATCTAAAAACTGAGGGTAAGATTTATCATTGTCAGATTCTTTATTCAAAAACACATTATACCGCAATGTACCATCAAATAAAAACGGGAATTGATTCATATACGAGCTATTTACTTTTAGCCATTGATGCGACCAGTCGTTTTCTTTCCCATTAACCGACACTGTTCCTTCACGAGCAATAAGGCTTCCTGCACAAATTTTCAACAATGTAGATTTTCCAGATCCAGATATTCCTTTAATTAAAACAAGACCTTTATTAGGAAACTCCTGATTAATATTATGTAATACTTTCACAGGAGAATCAGGATAGGAGAAGTTTAAATTGTCGATATTTAAATCTTCAATAGCCTCACTTTCATCTAAAAAAGCATCTTCTTCAACAAGAGTAAGTAAAGGCATTAATAGCTCGGCAGCTGCAAGAGCCCTATTTCTGTCGTGATAAGCACTTACAAACTTTCTCAAATAAAAGAAAAAATAAGGTGTAATAGTTAGTAAGAATAGTGCAGTTCCAAAATCGTATCCTTTGCCGTAATTTTGACCATTCATAATTCCCATAAGACTCATCCCAAGATATATTGCTATTGCAGCAATTGCAATGGTAACAAACAGCTCAAGAACTGCCGATGATAGAATGGCAACTCTCATCACATTTGTTGTTGCTTGGTTCAACTCTTCACTCTTGCGAGATAAAAATTTGTATTGTGGCTTGAAGTTATTCAAATTCACAATCTCAGCAACTGTTTGCAATCGATTATAGAAAACTGCCGAATATTTGAGGAACAAATCTGTATGTTTCTTGTGAATAGATTCAGCCCCAATGCCAATCACTGCCATCTGTATGGGTATCACCAGCAGCGCAATTAATAATATTATAGCAACCCATTTTTCAACCATAAAACAAATAACAAGCAGCACAATACTAACTACAACCGATGCCACTGAATAAGGAACAAAAAATGCAAAGTAGGGTCTCAAGTCGTCACTAATTTTAGTGACATATAATGCACTTGAAGTAGAATCCAGATTGCTTTCTCTTAAAAGTACGGGAAAAATCTCTTTTTTTATATCGGCTACAATTGCATTCCCAGCGTTGTAATTGCTTCTCGACTCAAAGTGAGCGAAAAGATATCGTCCAGCTAAAAAGATTGATGCGTATATCATCAATTTAGGTAATATAATCCCGTTATCTAACCAAGTAGCTGCAAATATCGATAGGTACCAGCTAAATACTACAAAGCACCCTGCACTTAGAAGTGTAAATATTGAAGCTATTATATAA
>JAAZCL010000046.1 GCA_012513315.1 Bacteroidales bacterium
CGATTAGGGAGAGTCAAGCAATTAGGGAAGAGTTGAAAAATAATGAACTTGATCTCCGTTTTACGAACACTTCAAGTATCTGAGTGATGGTCATAAAGGTTACAGACCCAAAGACTTTAAGCCAATAATAAAGGAGGTAGAAACAAGATCAAAATTAGTTCCGATAAAATTGTTATCATCCATGGTAACAAGTACTATTTTCAGCACGAAGAGAAACCCGGAAGATGAGCGGCTTATTGAATTGCTCTCGAGATTCACTTGGTTTAACCAAATGTATGAAGCCTCCACTTCATTTTATGAACTAATTACAGGCAATGATCCAGATGCGTTAATCAGGTGGATGAGAAAGTTTTGGAAGACTAAAACAAATACGCTTAAAGCATTTATAACTGGAATAAAGATGGATTTTAAAACTGTTAAAAACACAATTAAATATAATGTAACAAATGGTATAACGGAAGGATTCGTAAACAAACTCAAAGTTGTAAAAAGAGTTATGTACGGAAGAGCTGGACTGGAATTACTGAAGAGGAAAATGATTATGGAGAAAATCCTTTTCAACTAAATTGAAGAAGAA
Source organism: Bacteroidales bacterium (assembly GCA_012513315.1). Lineage (GTDB taxonomy): Bacteria > Bacteroidota > Bacteroidia > Bacteroidales > Dysgonomonadaceae > Proteiniphilum. The sequence continues at coordinate 578 of JAAZCL010000046.1, forward strand.
CCACCTATTTCAGGACTAGACAACTAGACACCTTATAGTTAACATATGGTTGCCTTATAGTTAGCTTATGGTTAGCTTATGGTTGCCTTATATTTGCCTTGTGTTTTAATAAGGATAATATATGTGGACTATATGGAAAATATATTTTAAATTAGGAGAAGGTCTCTTGCATATAAACTGATTATATTATTCAATTCCGTTAGCTGGTATGTTAACTTATAACATATATTTATCTTTAATTGAGAAACAAATACCGTTCATAAGCGTTTAATATAAATAACAGAGCTGAAAATTAACTATTTAACAAAAATAAATATATGAGTAAGAAAAAAATAGCCGTAATAGTGGGCAGTTTACGTGAAGGATCGTTTAATAAAAAACTTGCCAATGATGCAATTAGAATGCAGCCCGATACGTTTGACATGGAGATAGTTGAAATTGGTAATTTGCCTTATTACAACGAAGACCTTGATAATGATAATCCTCCTGCTGAGTGGGTGGAGTTTCGTAAAAAAATTAAAGAGGCCGATGGTTACCTCTTCTTTACGCCTGAGTATAACAGATCTATATCGGGGGTATTGAAAAATGCTATTGATGTGGGTTCTAGACCATACGGAGCAAATAGCTGGGGCGGCAAACCTGGTGCGGTTGTGAGCAGCTCGATAGGTGCTATTGGTGGTGCGCTTGCTAATCATGCTCTGCGTCAGCCTATGGTGTTTGTTGATGTTTATATGATGCAGCAACCTGAGGCTTACATTGGTAACACCACAACCCTGTTTAATGAGTTTCACGAAATTGCTAATCCTGATACTCGCAAGTTTCTTGATGATTGGTTAAAAGCATTTGAGGCTTGGGTTCATAAGTTTTATTCTTAAGTTTTAATTGACGCTACTACCGTTTTTGAATAAAAAGCAGAGGATAGGTTATACTATTCTCTGCTTTTGCTATTTTATATATATCATACAGTTAGGGGGAGTTTCCCTCTAATTTCCCTCTAAACAACCGGAAGTTTCCACGGGTCTCTATAATATGCTTTTATTAATCTGTTAGCTTCGAGGTTATCGAAAGTGCCGGTTACGTTATCCCATTTTAGTCCTTGTCCAACGCGACTAGAGATATTGGCCATATGGCTTAATTTGGCCACTTCGGCGCCAATTGCTATATCGGCATTGGGAAGGTTGCGAGTGCGAATACAGTCTAGCATATTGCCTACGTGAAGGTGAAGGCCTTGGTTTTGGCCCAGGTGCATTTCAACGGGCTCCATACGTGGTGTATTGGGTTTGCGCTCGTCGTCGCACGGATAACAGTAGGGGAAGTTGCGACTGTTTACTGCTTGCTCGGGCATTACCTCCCACCCTCTTCGGGTAAGTATTAATGTGCCGTTCTCGCCATAGAATGCTACTCCCTCGCGTAGGTTAAAAAGTCCGTTGCCAATTCCGCAGGCATGGGCCCAGATGATATTAAAATCATCATATTGATATGTTGCCATCAGTGTATCGGGGGTTTCCATTGCATCGTTGGGGTAGCCAAACTTACCGCCTGCTCCGTATACATATGATGGGAGGCCCACATTCATGCCCTTCATGGCATAGTCGAGAAGATGCACTCCCCAGTCGGCCATCAGTCCTCCTGCATAATCCCAAAAGAAGCGGAAGTTATAATGAAATCTATTTTGATTGAATGGACGCTCTGGTGCGGGCCCTAGCCACATATCGTAGTCTACTCCTGCTGGAGGTGCAGAGTCGGGAACAACAGGTAGTGTCCATTTACTTGTTTGATATGCCCACACTTTTAC
>JAAZCL010000410.1 GCA_012513315.1 Bacteroidales bacterium
CGTTATCAGGATCATTTATATGATTGTTAGCAGCTGCTTTAAACTTCTTAGAAGTAGGAACTACAGAAGCGTCACGTCTTTGGATATTGTAAATATTACCCATGTTGTGCTCACCAATACCGTTGAGCTGCAAGTTGGTTCCTAATATTACGTTCACATCACCAGGATTGATTTCACCTGACAAACCATAAGAGTTAGGAGCATTAATTGGGCTCATAAACTTAGGGGCAGTGAATAGTTCTAACAATGCATTTCTATGAGTAAATGTAGCTCCAACATCACCATCAGTGTATGTTTTTGGAATAGTTTGACCAACTAATGTTGAATCTTCGCATGCTTTGTGGTAATATGGGAAGTTAGTTAAATCAACTGTATGATTTGCATCTGGCCATATTCCAATAGGATCATCAGTATATTTAAGTACTAAATAACCTACAGGTTGACGCTCTTCACAATCAGAGTTTACTTGCGTTACCTTAATGATAATTTTCTTATTTCTTACTCCTTGAATAGAAGCTTCATTATTGAATACTTTAAGTATGCTTCCATCAAGCTCTGCGTATGAATGAGTAACATCTTTACCACCTTTAGGACCAATAACAATGTTATGATTATTGTCCTTATAGATCATTTGCTCAAATTCATATACTGGTTTTTCGTAATTTGGTTTATCTGTATAAGGCTTACCAAACTCTTTACCAAATTCAGCATATAGATAACGATGTGGGTCACCATCTACAACGTTTCTGCGTGAAAAATCGCCACCATCTTGTGGATAGAATAAAGATGATACATAATCATTCAAATCCACCTCTCCTGGTGTCCATACTCCACCTTGGCCTTTATTACCTGACCATGTAAGTACGTTCCAGTTTTTATTGTTATTAGGTAGCGTGTTTTCATTCAAATTAGCCCATGCTGCAGCTTCTGTTAATGTAAAATTAAGTAAGCGCTTACGTAGGTTTTCATCAACTATTTGGTTTCCTTTACCATCTGATTCAGCCAATTTAATTTGGGTAGGAATCAATTCGGTGTTAACCATTTCAGTTGATTTTACATATACTTCCGAACCATCTTCTACAGACTCAGTTAGTGCAGTAAGCACTAATGATAAACCTTCATTACCTGCAGAGGCTCCATAATTTACTGATGGATTTACAACAGTTTTAACTACGTGTTTTGGGAAGAGTTCTGGATTGAGAACATTCTCTCCAAAGAAGAAGTTATTGCCCCACCAATCAATATTTCCAAATACATCACAAGGTTTTGGACCTTGAACATGCACTGGGACATAAATAATATCACCTTTTTGAGTAACTACTCCGTTGATAGCTACACTTACAGTTTCAGATGCATCATTTACGCCATCACTAGCCGAGCGAGTAGTTATTTGGTAGTTAAGGCTTTCGATAGTAAAGTCTTTGCCTAACATAGCATTCGATGGACTCACGCGGAACATGATTGTATGATTGGCAGTGTAGTCACCTGCAAAATAATACAACTTCATTGTTTTTTCGCTTGGTAGTCCACGAGTAGGAATAAAGGTTAAACCTTTCAATTGTCTTGAAAGAGTAAATATATTACTTGTGTTTATGCCAATATTCGTTTCAGCAGTTGCCATTCTGTCTTGCAACCCTTTGATATCTTTTTCAATAACATTTAAGCGAGGCTCTAATGTATTAGTGATATAAAGATTTATTTTATCAATAGCATCTTTATTGTCTTTAATAAGACCTGAGTTAGTAGTGATTTGTTTTTGCAAACCTTCATCTACAAGTACTAATTCATTATACTTCTTTAGAAGGTCTTCTTGTAAGTCTTTAATATCACCTTCATTAGCAATAATTCTATCTAGTTGTTTACCTAACTTATCATAGATATCATTAATCACTTCAGATTCTCCATCTTTAACCTTCAAAATAGCCTCAAGTACGTCAATACGTGGTGCTAATTCGGCTCTAAGAGCAGCAATCTTATCTTCTAACTCACTTACAGCTACACCAAGAGCATCTAATAACTCTTGTTTCAATTTAGGTAGAGCATCTTCTAGTGCTTTAACTCTTACATCAAGAGCATTTAAAGCAATTTGCAACTCTTCTAGTTCACCAGCAACTTTTAATTTATAAGCATCTATTTCATTTTTTAATGCATCTAAATCACTTTGACTTGCTTTTGTGCCAAGTTCTGTTTCTGCAGTTGCTAGTCTTGTCTCTAAGTCAACTAAACCTGTTCTCAGTTCAGCTAAATCTTCTTCGGCTTTAGTTTTAAAAGCATTAAAAACTTCTAGCGAAATAGTTTTCTCTAAAATTTCAGTTTTAACAGCATCTAATCTGTTATTCAGTGCATCTAAGTCTGCTTGGCTTGCGGTTTTACCAAGTTCCTTTTTTAGGTCAGCCAACTCTTTTTCTAAACCAGTCAGCTTTGTTTTTAATGATGTAATTTCACCATTAGCAGCTGCAATTTTAGCATCCATTGCTGGGCCTAACTCCGCTTTAACAGCATTGATTTGAGAGGATACTTCCGACTTTAAAGCAGAAATCTGTCCTTCCAAATTGCTGATGTCATCATCATAATCTTTACACGAGGTAAATGTCACCAATGTGGCAATTACCGTGAAAAGAAAAACTTTAAGTAATAATTTTTTTTTCATAATAAAACAATTTTTAGTGAAACACTCTAGAATAATC
>JAAZCL010000411.1 GCA_012513315.1 Bacteroidales bacterium
ACCATTGGGTATTCAAATTTATGGTAGCGATCCGGATACAATGGTGGAGGCAGCCAAAATATGCGAGGATGCAAATCCCGATATTATAGATATAAATTTTGGTTGCCCTGTAAGAAAAATTGCAGGAAAAGGGGCAGGGTCTGGTTGTATGAAAACACCAGAACTTATGCTTGATATTACTGAGAAAGTAGTTAAAGCTGTAAATAAACCTGTTTCAGTAAAAACACGCCTTGGTTGGGATGATGATTCAAAAATTATTGTTCCTCTCGCAGAACAATTACAAGACTGCGGAATTGTAGCACTCACTATTCATGGTCGCACCCGTTCTCAGATGTATAAAGGCGATGCCGACTGGTCTTTAATCCGCGACGTTAAGAACAATCCTCGCATGCATATACCTATTATCGGAAATGGTGATGTTACTAGTCCCGAGATTACCAAACAACGGTTCGATGAAACAGGTGTTGATGCAATTATGATTGGAAGAGGTAGTATTGGCGCTCCATGGATTTTTGAAGAGATAAAGCATTACCTCAGCACAGGTGAGAATATGCCAATGAGACCATTTATGTGGTATCTAAATATATTAAAAGAGCAAGTACAAAGCAGTGTAGAGCGACTAGATGAGATTAGGGGAATACTGCATATGCGCCGCCACCTTGCCGCCACACCTTTATTTAAAGGTATACCCGACTTTAAGCCTACAAGAATAGCTATGCTACGAGCTAACACCCTTGAAGAACTCTTCTCAATCATTGATGAAATACCTTTTAAATTTGAGGATTATATCACCAACAATCAAATTATAAGTGAATTTTCTGTGTAGAGGGTATATAGATTATAGCTATTATCTTTTTACTATTGATGTAAATAGAAAAACAACGTAAATAAATAAGGTGAAGTGAGTTAATATTTTTTGTACTTTAGGAGTCTAACAGAAAAATGAAAGAATATATGAAAAAAATTATAATCACTTTAGGAATATTATTTGCTGCTGTAGCAATTTCTACAGCACAAGAGAAAGGAATAATAGCAGATGTTTTGCGTAATAGTATAGAGCATAAGGTTGAATCGATGCAGAAGTTAATTGGTTTTGATGACGAAATTGCGCTTGAATTAAAAGAGCTTGAATTAAAATACCTACTGGATGTGCAGAAAGCAGAAACATGTTTCCTTTGTAATACTAGCAGAAGGATAAAAAAATTGCAGTCTGCCCGTGAGGACAAACTGCAGGAAATCTTACCAAGAGATCAATATATTAAGTATCACTCTATAGAAAACAATCTATTAAACAAAGACAACCAATTATGGCTTCGTTAAACTTACTTTTTAATTAATAGAGGTAACATTTTTGGGTTATCAATAATAACACCCTCTCTGTATATTGATTCCATTGTTGAGTAAAGCTCAGCATCTTCAAGTTGAATATTTAATGTACTTCTTGTTTGTGATACTGTGTATGGCTTACCAGTAATTAAAGATATCGCTTTTGCAAACAAGTAATCATCTGTATCGCCAATTGGTTTCCATATAGCTGTATTACGCTCATTTACATTAGTTTCAGATATGGAATGGTTGGGAATTAATCCATTAGTTGCAATAAAGTCTTTATTATCCTTATCGGTATATCTACCAACTATGGGCTGCATTGCCCAATTTTTCAAATTACTCTTATCAGCATTTGAAATACTTGATTCAACATAAATGGGCTGTGCCCTGTTATTTAAATTACTATAGGCGTGAATAGTCCATGAAGCAGTATATTTCCCACTTGTTTTTTCACCAATTTGTTCTACCTGCATGAAAGGCTTCAAGCAGAAGGTCAGCAGTTCAGAAGCCGATGCAGAACTACTGGTAGTTATAATATAGAGGTTGAGATTGCCATTATTGACATTCGCATTTATAGGGTTTGAATATTTGGTACTATAATCACCAAGATAATCTTTCCTATCCCACTTTTCCTCATCATAAGCAGCATTCACATAATTGTTATAGCTCATTATTGTAAATACGCTCTTTTTCTGAACTTCCGTTACAGG
>JAAZCL010000412.1 GCA_012513315.1 Bacteroidales bacterium
ACTAAAATCTTTCCGGCAACTGCACCTGTAACATTACTATTCTCACCATACGATGCATTTCTTTCGTTAAATCGTTTTACTATCTTTTCAATTGTTTCATTTCCAATACCCTCTTCTGAGAGTCGCGTTGTTAATCCAAGTGAGCGATAAAACTCTTCGGTCATTTCAATAGTTTTATTAACCCTTTCTTGTTCAGAGCCTTCTGTTATGTTAAAAACCCTTTCACCAAATTGCAGAATCTTTCCATGTTTTTGTTCTTTTAGTATACGCATAGTGCCAGGCATAACCATGGCAAGTGTATGTGCGTGGGTTAGTCCGTGTATTGCAGTGAGCTCATGTCCAATCATATGGGTAGACCAGTCTTGAGTTACACCCATTCTAATAAAATCATTTAGTGCAAGAGTTGCAGAAAGCATGAACTCAGCCATTAAGTCGTAATCTCTATTGCCTGATATTATATCTGGAGCAATCTCCTTAACTGTTAGAAGTACTCCTTCGGCCCATCTATCCATAATTTTAGACTGATTTGGAGTAGTTAGGTATTGCTCTAAAACATGTGTGAACGCATCTGCTAGCCCGCACGCAATTTGATGTGGAGGTAGCGAATATGTAACTTCTGGATCGAGAATTGAGAACTGTGGGTAAAAGCCTCCAAAACCGAGCTTTTCTTGAGTTTCATTTCTTGTGATTACTGATGCAGTATTCATCTCTGAGCCAGTGGCAGGTAAAGTCATCACAGAGGCAAATTTAATTTGCTTATCGGCGTAGCCTTTTAAAACAATATCCCACGAATCTTCTTCCGAAGCAATTCCAGCGGCTATTAGTTTTGTGCCATCCAAAACAGATCCACCGCCAACAGCTAAAAGAAAATCGATATTATAATCTTTTCCCTGTTTAACAGCTTTTCGTATTGTCTCTACATGTGGGTTTGGTTCAATTCCCCAAAACTCTATGTAGTTACGCCCCTTTAAGGCCTCTTTTACCTGGTCGTAAACACCATTTTTAGTAACACTGCCACCACCAAAAGTAACCATCAGATTAACATCATCTGGTATCAGTTCAGTTAGTAGTTTAATTTGTCCTTTGCCGAAAACAAGTTTTGTAGGGTTTTGAAAAATAAAGTTGTTCATAGTTGTTATATTATTATGTTTGAACATAGGCAACCATTAATTGTTCAATAATAACAACAGATAATTTAGATATTTAATGTGGTATATGTAGGTGGTAGCAGAAATAAATTTTATTGAGTTTAATAAATTAAGTTATCTGGTATACAGAGAACAAATAATTGATCTTTATTTTCAGGCGTTTACAACTGGTGAGTATGCTCAGTTTCTAGATAGAAATTTTGTAGTAAATACCATTGATGAGTTAATTAATATTGGAGGTGGAATATTGGCTCTTTTTGCTGATAGACCGGTAGGAATTTTGATAGCATCTCCTTTATTTGCACATATTGAATTCCCAATTATTGATTCTAAAGATTTATTGGCAGATAATACTATATATATTAATGAGGTAGTAGTTGGTATTGATTTTAGGGGAAGAGGTATAGCAGAGAAAATGATTAGTGTATTCTTGAACAATATACCCGATAAATATGACAATGCTGTTATAAGAGTATGGGATAAAAACACTCCAGCTCTATCTTTATACAATAAACTTAATTTCGAGCCAATAGCTAGTATTACACAACAAAAATTTAAAACTAGTGGAGAGGAATTTGAAATGAATAAAATATATTTATACAAAAAGCTGAAAACAAAAAATGACAGCTTATAATAAACAATTGGTCAAACAACATTTGACAACTAACAACTAATAAGATATAATTCACAATTTAACTGATAATTTACAACATACAATTTATAATGAGAGATTTACTTGCAAAAACAATTGATTTACGCTCTGTCTCTTCTGAGGATAAAAGAGAAGAGATACGTGAATATTTTCTTAAAACATGGACTATAGATGAGCTTCTGTATACACAATTGAAGTCGGATGATATATTTTATAAACGTGGCGATCCTCTGAGGCATATTATACTTTTCTACCTTGGGCACACTGCTGTGTTTTATATTAATAAGTTGTACCTAGCAAAATTAATTGATAAGCGTGTTAACTCTAACTTTGAATCAATTTTTGCAATTGGTGTGGATGAAATGAGTTGGGATGATTTGGATAATAATCATTACAACTGGCCACCAGTGTCTGAAGTGCGGGAGTATAGAGATAATGCTAAGGCTGTAATTTTAGATGTTATTGATAATACGCCACTTGAACTTCCTATAGATTGGGATAATCCTTTCTGGATTGTAATGATGGGTATTGAGCATGAGAGAATTCATCTTGAGACGTCGTCTGTGCTAATTCGTCAACTTCCTTTGGAGGATGTGAGACCTAATTTGTTTGGTGAAAGATGTCATACAGTGGGTGAGGCTCCTGCAAATGAGATGATTCCGGTAAGAGGAGGTGCTATTAAATTGGGTAAGCCGGCAGATTACCATCACTATGGATGGGATAATGAGTATGGAAATTATGAAGAGAAGGTTGCTGATTTTGCTGCTGCCAAATATCTTACTTCTAACAACGAGTATCTGGAGTTTATTGAGGATAATGGGTATAACAGAGAGGAATTATGGACCGAAGAGGGATGGAATTGGAGGAATTTTAAACAGGCCGAGATGCCTCTTTTTTGGAGAAAAGATGAGAATGGGTATCGTCTACGATTAGTTGCAGAAGAGATAGATATGCCATGGAATTGGCCTGTTGAAGTTAATTATCTTGAAGCGAAAGCATTTTGCAATTGGAAAAGCTTAAAGAGTGGAAAGAATTATCGACTTCCCACTGAGGCCGAGTGGTATACGCTTCATAATAGGGCGGGGCTGATGGAGGTAACTGATTGGGAAAAGGCTCCTGGCAATATTAATCTCGAGTATTTTACTTCTCCTTGTCCCGTTGATATGTTTGAACAGGGTTCTTTCTTTGATGTCATTGGTAACGTGTGGCAATGGACTGAGACTCCTATAACAGGTTATCCCGGGTTTAAAGTGCACCCAATGTATGATGATTTTTCTACTCCTACTTTTGATGGAAAGCATAATCTGATAAAGGGTGGTTCATGGATTTCAACCGGTAATGAAGCTACAATTCACTCTCGTTACGCTTTCCTTAGGCATTTTTATCAGCATGCAGGATTTCGTTATATAGAATCTGACGCTCCTTTAAAGATTCAGCAGGCCGATTATGAAACCGATGAGGAGGTAACTCTTTCTTGTGAGGAAAACTGGGGAGAATCGGGTGCTTCGGATGATATGAGTTTGGCTAAACAGTTGGCTTTATTGGCACAAAATCTATTAATTGATAATAGCGATGCCAGGGTTTTAGATTTGAATGCAGACACGGGTAGGCTTGCTTTTGAGCTTGCAAAACATTTTAAGAATGTTACTGCTCTGGATTTCACTGCTCGCATGATTCGTATTCCTATTCAACTACAGGAGCAGGGTTATGTGAGGTACACGATGAAGGATGAAGGTGAACTAGTATTTTATCATGATATTGTTCTTGAGGAACAAGGTTTATCTGAATTTAAGGACAGAGTTACATTTATGCAAGCTGATGCAATGAATCTTAGGCCAAATTTCACAGGTTATGATTTAATTATATTGCCTGCTTTACTTGAAGAGTTAAGTGACCCGACGCTATTCTTATCGCAAATAGCGCAACGCTTAAATGATTATGGGTATCTAATAATTGCCTCAGATTATGATTGGGATATAAATAAAACTCCGCGTGATAAGTGGCCGGGGGGTTTTAAAGAGGATGGCGAACCGGTTACTTCTCTAGATGGTATAAAAAAAGTGCTTGAACAAGAATTTAATTTAATTGCAGAGCCTCGTGATATTACTCGTTTAGTGAAAAAATCATCAAGAGTAACAGAAAACCGGCTACTGCAACTCACTATCTGGATGAAAAAAGAGACTTAATTAAACCATCTGGTTAGTGCACTGAAAACATTTTCGTTCTCTCTTCTCTTTCTCTCTATGAGATCTGCAGAGGAGGGAACGAATACTTTTAAACCTTTATGTACAATCTTTACATTAACAATGCTATCGGTGTGTATTGGTTCTCCATCAATATGCATAACGCCTGGTTTAGAGCGTTTAATATGCAAGTTGCGAGTGAGTAGTGATGTCATTTTACTATTTTTGTCAATATTCTTAGTAAACAGTTGAATTGTAGTTTGAGGTATCTCTATTGCATTAAGAGGTTTTAAAACAGAAACATTCATTTTCCCATCATCCATGCTTGCACCTGGAGCAATATAGGCTTCGTTACCATATTGCGAGGCATTGGCACAAGTAAGAATAAAGGCCTTCTCGGTAAGTGTACCATCGTCGTAAGTCAACTCATACTCCTCTGCTCTGAAGTCAACCACACTCTCTAATACATTTCGTACATAACCTAGTGGTCCTCTTTTTTTCTCATCAGCAAACCTGTCGCTTACAAAAGCATCAAATCCAAAACCACAGGTGCAGAAAAATATATGATCATTTGCCACTCCGTAATCAATGGTGCGGGTATGTGCATTAAGAATAATCTTAATTGCTTTTTCTGAATCTAGGGGGATTCCAAGTTCACGAGCAAGTCCATTTCCTGAGCCATAAGGCAGAATACCAAGAACTGTATCACTATTTATTAGCTCTCTAGCAACTTCATTTACAGTACCATCTCCCCCAGCTGTAATTACAAATTTGTAATTGTTTTTTACAGCATGACATGCAATTTCAGAAGCATGGTTTGGGTAGCCTGTTACTCTTATCAATAGGTCATATTTTTTCTGATCAATAGCAGCAGCTACCTCTTCGGGAATATATTTTTTAGATTCAGTGCCAGAAATAGGATTGATGATAAGGCATACTTTATCTTTTGACATACTTGTAATTCATGTTTAACTTATTATTAACGTCAATAATAATTCTCAGTTTCAACAAATATAACACATTTTTGTTTTTTATCCTTTTAATTTGCCCTTTAAACTCTAGTTGATTACTTTTGTTCGGAAAATTACTTTTGCTTCGAAAAAATAACATTTAATATATTCTAATGCAATCCTCTTTTATCCTTATTATTATTGCTGTATACTTTGGGGTGCTGATGCTAATATCGCACCTAACCAGTAGGAAGGGGTCGGGAAA
>JAAZCL010000047.1 GCA_012513315.1 Bacteroidales bacterium
TGCGATGCCATCTTTTCTTCTTATTCTCAAACAACAAATTCTTTTGATAGTTCCTTGCCTGGACATCTCAAAAGTGGCCGGAATAATGTACCACCAGATGTGATTGCCGCTGCTAGAGATACATCATTTACTGATAATGGTATGCAATATGAAGTAGAGTTTGGCGAATTGACCGAGGAAAGAAAACAGAAAATTGCAGATGCAATTATTGATGGTGTTCAACATGGATATGATATAAAAAGTAGCAAACACAGATACTTCTTTGTTGAAAAATTTTATGAGACTGATTTCAAGAAGATCACACCAAGAGCTCCTATGGGAACGAGGGTATTTGATTTGACACAAGTTCTGGAGACAGGGAATTTACCTGAAACACAGGAAATCGCTGAACTTCTTAAGACTAAGACATGGAGTTAATTGTGGGAGGTTAACATTATATGGAATACATATTAATTGGAATCTGCATCGTAGTTATTGCTAGCGTCTTCCTAGCGATATTCATGAAAAAGAGAGCAGATAATAAAAAACTAGAAAATCCCACGATTGTTTCGGGCATTTCACCATTTAGTGCCCCCATTAATAAGGCAGATAAACCAGATGGACTTGCAATCCAAATGGAGATGCTTCCAGTTGGATCTATAATTGATGAGAGTAGATTAGTTGAAATTAAAAGCAGTAAAGTTCTGGCACATGTAAACAATCTTGTCCCAGAATTAGCACAGGTAGGAAATACTGCTAATAATGCGATTCAAGCAGTACAAGCAAATAGTGAGGTTTTATATAGAGCTATAATTCCAGCAGGTGCAAAACTCACTAACTCGAATGCAATGGAAAATGCTGTTCGAGGTATATATCATGGTGCAGACGGTATTAAAGGTCATGCAAATTTAGTAGCAATTGAGGCTCAAAAAGGAACGGCCGTTGTAGCAAATACCGCAGCTACGGCTATGGGAGTAGCATCGATGGTTGTTGGCCAGTATTACATGACACAAATTAATGCTGAGCTTGGCTTAATAAGCGAAAGCATATCTAAGGTTTCAGATTTTCAGGACAATGAGTACCGTAGTAGAGTATTTTCACTTATAGCCCATGTTAAGACGATAGCAGACTTTCAAGTTGAAATCCTTGAAAACAATGAGTTGCGACTTAGTAAAATTTCTCAGCTTGATAGCCTGGAAGAAGAGTGTACTCAACTTTTAGGACAGGCTAATCTGACACTTGCTGGATATGCGAAAAAGAAAGATATTGATTACAAGACTTATGAAAGAGAATTAAATGAGGCTCAGAATTGGTATTTGTATCAAAAGTCCTTGCTAGATGTGATGTATAAGATTTCTGACCTAAGATATACACTGCATCTTGGTGCTGTTTCTCGGGAGCAGTGTGTGGCTCTGCTTCCTGTATTCAGACAGCAGGTTATTGATACACAAACAAGGCTCACTAACTGGCATCAATATACCGCAAAAAAGTTGAACATTGATATAGATGAAACTCGCCGCAAGAGAGATGGATTTGACAGAGTAATTCACTTCTTTCCAGGCTTAATAAGAAATGAGTTGAATTTTCGTACAATTGATAAGAGCGTAGCAAATATAATAGATGAACAAAGCTATGGTAATGGCAGTAGTTTTAAATACGAGCAATCAGAATTATATCTTGAAGATGTGCAGTTAATTGCAAAGGATGAAAAAGTATATTATTTACCAGAAAGCAAAGCGGATTAACCACCTTCAAAATCTTCACTTGTATGTATAAATTAAACAGTAAAAGAGTTGATATGTTCCCTCATACAAAAGCCCTCAGTGGATATGTTCCCTCAAAGAAAATTTAGCAGAAAAGTAAAATGGAAATTGTCCTTTGACAGCTATCCACTCATCTCAAAACATGCAGAGGCGATATGTCTAATGGGTAAGAGAAGCTAGTTTTATAGAGAGGAGCTTGAAATGGGATTATTCGGACCAGGATGGAAGAGCAGAAATGCATACAAAGCAATTGATGCTATCAACCTGCTGAACAGTGAAGAA